>JAGLBH010000035.1 GCA_018260285.1 Arthrobacter sp.
CGATAGGGCCAGGCGAGGCCCAGGGCGATGGGCAGGCGCATGTCAGGGGGGCTCACCTGGGCGATCGTCGAGCCGTCGACGAACTCGACCATCGAGTGGACCATGGACTGCGGGTGAACCGCGACGTCGATCTTCTCGAGCGGAAGGTCGAAGAGGTAGTGCGCCTCGATGACCTCGAGCGCCTTGTTGACCATCGAGGCGGAATTGGTCGTGACGACGCGCCCCATGTCCCACGTCGGGTGGGCCAGGGCCTCGGCCGGGGTGACGTCCTGGAGGCGCTCCGCCGTCCACCCGCGGAAGGGCCCGCCGGAGGCGGTGAGAATGAGCCGCTCGACCTCGTCCGCCTCTCCCGAGCGCAGCGCCTGGGCCAGGGCCGAGTGCTCCGAGTCCACGGGCACGATCTGCCCGGGCGCGGCGGCCTCCTTGACGAGCCGGCCGCCCACGATGAGGGACTCCTTGTTGGCCAGGGCCAGCATCGATCCCGCCTCGAGCGCCGCGAGCGTGGGGCGCAGGCCGATCGAGCCGGTCATCCCGTTGAGGACGACGTCGGCCCCCAGACCGGCGATCTCCACGAGGGCGTCGTCGCCGACGCCGATCCGAGGCAGCTCAGAGACGCCCCGGCTCCTCAGAAGACCCCGCAGCTCCTCCTCGCTCCCCCGCGCCACCGCCACGCGCTCCGGCCGGAACGCCGCGACCTGGTCCGCCAGGAGGTCCAGGCGCGAGCCGCCCGCCCCGAGCGCCGCGACCGTGAACAGCCCCGGGTTCCGGCCGATGACGTCGAGGGCCTGGGTGCCGATCGAGCCGGTCGAGCCGAGAAGGACGACGGAGCGGACGGCTCCGCGCGGGCGGGGTGCTTCAAAGATTCGAGTGTTCACTCCTCCATTATCCGGTTTAGGCTGTGAGTTATGACTTCTGCACTCATCTTGCGCCCCGTCGAGCCGTCCGATCTGGACGAGTTCTTCATCCACCAGCAGGACCAGGACGCCAACCACATGGCCGCCTTCGGTGCGAAGGACCCGAATGATCGCGGGGTCTTCGACATGCACTGGCAGATGATCCTCAACGACGAGGACATCACCGTCCGCACCATCGAGGTCAACGGCACCGTCGCCGGTCACATCCTCAGCTACACCGAGAACGAGATCCCGCAGCTCAGCTACTGGCTGGGCCGCTCCTTCTGGGGCCAGGGCATCACCACGGAAGCCGTGGGGACCTTCCTCCAGGAGTTCACCCAGCGCCCGCTCCAGGCGCGCGCTGTGGCGGACAACGAGGCGTCCATCCGCATCCTCACCGGGCACGGCTTCACCCCTCAGGGCGAGACGCGCTCCTTCGCCACGAGCCGCGGCGAAGTGGTGAGAGAGGTTATTCTGCAGCTCTCCTAGCGCGCCGTCCGGCCGCGAGCCCGCTGACCTCCCGCACGGGAGCGGAGGCGGGCTCTTCCGGCTGCGCCCGAGCCACGGCCAGGAATCGGGCAGCGTCCTCGAGGAAGGCGTCCACCTGGGACTCCTCATAGCCTGAGGCGCGCGCCTGACTGAAGCGGGCAGCTCGGATCTCAGCCGGGGCGAGGACCCCGCCGGCCGGGTTCTCAAGCGCCTCCGCCAGCAGCTGGCACAGGCCGTCCACGTCGGGCGCGCTGTAGGCGTGCCGCCGACTAAAGCCCGGAATCCTGATGCCGACCGGTGGCTTGCGGAACTTCGTCCCGGGCTCTCGCAGGGCGCGGGCCATAAGGTCTCGGCGCAGCGCTGCGAGCTCCTCGGCGAAGGCGGCGTCGCCGATTTCCTCGCGGCGCGCGTCGGCGGCGGCCACGGCGTCGTCGTCCTCGCGCGCGTCAACGGCCGCGTCCACGGCCGCAGGATCGTAGCCGCCCTTGACGGCGAGGAAGTCAGCGGGGCCCTCCCCCGCGAAATAGCGGTCGACATCGCGGGGCGAGTATCCGGTGACCTCTGGGGCCACGCAGGGGAATATGCCCGGTTCCGAGCTCTGGTTCATAGTGCCTCAGACGTTCTGGAGGTAGACAAGCGAGACGGCATACGCCACAGTGACGCCGAAGACCATGGAGTCCAGCCGGTCCATGACCCCGCCGTGCCCGGGGAGGAGGCGAGACATGTCCTTGATGCCGAGCTCCCGCTTGACCATGGACTCCGCAAGGTCTCCGGCGGTGGCCGCGATGACGACGGCCACCGCGAGAATCGCGCCGAACCACCACGGCGCGCCGAGGAGAGTGACGGCGCAGAGCATGCCCACGAGAGCCGAGCCGACCAGCGAGCCGGCCATGCCCTCCCAGGACTTCTTGGGGCTGACCGTGGGCGCCATGGGGTGCTTGCCGAAGAGCACGCCCACGATATACCCGAAGGTGTCATTCGAGACCACGAGAATGAGGAGCACGAGGAGCCGCTCCTTCCCCTCGGGCAGGTGGAGCAGCAGGAGCGCGAAGGAGATGAAGAACGGCACCCACATGAGCACGAACACCCCCGCGATGACGGCTCTCCAGCCGTGCGGCCCGGGGTCGAGCGCTCTGAACACCACAATGGAGACGGCAGCCCCGATGAGAGCGAAGGTGAGCACCTGCTCGCCGCCCCAATAGGCGGCGGCCGGCATGACCGCACAGGCCGCATAGATCGGAGCCTGGGGAACCCGCACCCGCGAGAGGCGCAGAGCTCGGCTCACCTCCCAGACGCCGAGCACGCTGAAGAGGGTGCAGGTCACGACGAAGAGCGGCTCGAAGAAGACCACGCCCAGCAGGACGATCGCCCCCAGGCCCACCCCCACGCCGATCGCGGCAGGGAGATCCCTGCCCGCCCGCGAGTTCTTCGGGGCAGGAGCGGCGTGGGCGTGAGTTCTGGTCATGGAGGAGAGCCGATCTGTGAGAGGAGAGCGCCGGGCCTAGACGGCGAGCAGCTCAGCTTCCTTGCGCTTGAGCATGTCGTCGATGGTCTCGATGTGCTTCTTCGTCAGAGCGTCGAGCTCCTTCTCGCCGCGGGCGCCGTCGTCCTCAGAGACCTCGGAGTTCTTGTCCTTGACGAGCTTGTCCATGGCCTCCTTGGCCTTGCGGCGGGCGTTGCGCACGGAGATGCGGGCGTCCTCAGCCTTGCCGCGGACGATCTTGACGTACTCCTTGCGGCGCTCTTCCGTGAGCTCCGGCATGACCACGCGGATGACCTTGCCGTCGTTGGACGGGTTCGCGCCGACCTCGGAGTCCGAGAGGGCCTTCTCGATGTCGCGCAGCGCGGAGGTGTCGAACGGGGTGATGAGGAGGGTGCGGGCATCCGGCGTCGCGAACTGCGCGAGCTGCTGCAGCGGGGTCGGCGAGCCGTAGTACATGACCATGACCTTGTTGTAGAGGCCCGGGGTCGCGCGGCCCGTGCGGATGCCGGCGAAGTCTTCCTGGGCTGCCGTGATGGACTTGTCCATCATCTCGTTGGCCTGCTTGAGGGTTTCGTCAATCATGGGTGCTCCTTGGGTTTCTGTCTAAAAAGTGGGGTCGCGGAGGCGTCAGACGGTGACGGAGGTGCCGATGCTCTCGCCGAGGATGGCCTTGGTCACGTTGCCAGCGCCCTCCATGCCGAAGACGCGCATCGCCAGGCCGTTGTCCTTGCAGAGCGCGAACGCGGTCTGGTCCATGACGCGGATGTCCCGGCGCAGGGCCTCGTCGTACGTGAGGGCGTCGAGCTTGAGGGCGGTCGGGTCCTTGTGGGGGTCTGCCGTGTAGACCCCGTCCACGCCGCTCTTGGCCATGAGCACCTCGTCAGCGTGCACCTCGAGGGCGCGCTGGGCGGCCACCGTGTCCGTGGAGAAGTAGGGCAGACCCGCGCCCGCGCCGAAGATGACGACGCGGCCCTTCTCCATGTGGCGGATCGCGCGGCGGGGAATGTAGGCCTCAGCGACCTGGCCCATCGTGATGGCGGACTGCACGCGGGTGTCCACGCCGGCCTGCTCCAGGAAGTCCTGGAGCGCCAGGCAGTTCATGACCGTTCCGAGCATGCCCATGTAGTCCGCGCGGGAGCGGTCCATGCCGCTCTGGCTGAGCTCGGCACCGCGGAAGAAGTTTCCTCCTCCGACGACGATGGCCACTTCAACCTGGCCGACCGTGGCTGCAATCTGCTCTGCGATTCCGCGGATGGTCGCAGTGTCCACACCGAGCTTCCCGGCTCCGAAGACCTCGCCTGAGAGCTTCAGAAGAACTCGGCGACGACGGGCGGGCGTTTGGGGGGTATCCACGGAAACGTTCTCCTACTGTAAATGGGGCGCGTGCTGACTCAAGCAGAGAATGCTCGCGTTGGCGCCCTGGATTTCGGTGCCGTGTTACAACTTTAGCTGACAAAACAGGCCGGCCACCCGAAGGTGACCGGCCTGCCAGGCCCACAGGGGCCCGATCGCTCAGCGCTGCTGAGCGGCGTGCTTAGGCGCCGACGCGGAAGCGTGCGAAAGCGACCGGCTTGACGCCGGCTGCCTCGAACACCTTGCCGACGGTCTGCTTTGCGTCCTTCGCGAAGGACTGGTCCACGAGGACGATCTCCTTGAAGAAGCCCGTGAGGCGGCCTTCAACGATCTTCGTCAGCGCGGCCTCGGGCTTGCCCTCGGCGCGTGCCGTCTCGTCGGCGATGCGGCGCTCGTTCTCCACCGTCTCGGCCGGGACTTCGTCGCGGGAGAGGTAGGTCGGAGCGAGTGCAGCGGTGTGAACGGCCACGTCGTGAGCGACCGTCTGAGCCTGCTCGCCCGTGCCGTCAACGGCCATGAGGACGCCGACCTGAGCCGGGAGATCCTTGGACGTCTTGTGCAGGTAGGCGTCAACCGTGGCGCCCTCAATACGAGCGATGCGGCGAACCACAACCTTCTCGCCGAGGACTGCGCCCTCTTCCACGACCACGTCGGAGAGGAGCTTGCCGTCCACCGGAGCGGAGAGGAGAGCGTTGAGGTCTGCAGCGTCCGTGGCCACAGCGGTGTCGAGCACCGTGTTGGCCAGGTCGATGAACTTGGCCGACTTCGCGACGAAGTCAGTCTCGCAGTTGACCTCGATCATGTAGCCGACGCCGTTCTCGACGCGAGCTGCCACGAGGCCCTCGGCCGTCGAGCGGCCTTCGCGCTTCGTCGCGCCCTTGAGGCCCTTGACGCGGATGATCTCGATGGCCTTCTCGGCGTCGCCATTGGCTTCGTCGAGAGCCTTCTTGACGTCCATCATGCCGGCACCGGTGCGCTCGCGCAGCGCCTTGATGTCAGCGGCGGTGTAGTTAGGCATAAGAACCCTTCCTTGCTGTCGTGCTTCTTGGAGGTTGATTACTTGGCGTCTTCGGCAGCTGCGGCGGGAGCCTCAGCAGCCTCAGTCTTCGGTGCTTCGGTCTTCGAAGCCTCGCCCTGCTCCAAGAGCTCGCGCTCCCACTCAGCCATGGGCTCAGCGGCTGCGGCGTCCTTCGAGCCGCCGCCGTTGCGGGCCATGATGCCCTCAGCGACAGCGTCCGCGATGACGCGGGTCAGGAGGTTGACGGAGCGGATGGCGTCGTCGTTGCCCGGGATCGGGTAGGTGACTTCGTCCGGGTCGCAGTTCGTGTCAAGGATGGCGACGACGGGGATGCCGAGCTTCTTGGCCTCGTCAACGGCGAGGTGCTCCTTCTTGGTGTCCACGATCCAGATCGCCGAGGGCGACTTGGTGAGGTTGCGGATACCGCCGAGGTTTGCCTGAAGCTTGGTGAGCTCACGCTTGAGGAGCAGGAGCTCCTTCTTGGTGTGGCCCGAGCCGGCGACGTCGTCGAAATCGATCTCTTCGAGTTCCTTCATGCGCTGAACGCGCTTGGAGACGGTCTCGAAGTTGGTGAGCATGCCGCCGAGCCAGCGGTGGTTCACGTACGGCTGGCCAACGCGGTTGGCCTGCTCTGCGATGGCTTCCTGAGCCTGCTTCTTCGTGCCGACGAAGAGGACCGTGCCGCCCTTCGCGGAAGTCTGCTTGACGAACTCGTAGGCGCGGTCGATGTAGGACAGCGACTGCTGGAGGTCGATGATGTAGATGCCGTTGCGCTCGGTGAAGATGAAGCGCTTCATCTTCGGGTTCCAGCGGCGGGTCTGGTGTCCGAAGTGGACACCCGAGTCGAGCATCTGGCGCATGGTAACGACGGGCATGTCGTCACTCCTTCCGGACCAGGGTAGAACCCCGCGCGCAGTGTGTGGCGGGCGGGCCCTCGTCCATAGTTCTTTTACGGTTGACGTCAAGGACCGGTTGGCCTTGACCCTGGTGGAATCCCCGCCGATCAGGCGCCTGCACGAAAACCGGCAGAGGACATGCGTCGAGGACGCCGCCTGCAGAGTCTGACAAGCAGAGCTCTGGCCGGACCGAATTCGTGAGGGAATCAGATAGGTGATAGAGAGACCACGCGTAGTCGGCGCGCAGAGCGCACCGCTCTCCCTATCATACACGCCGGAGCACGGCGGATTCAGGCTGTGGACAGCGAGATTTCCCGCCTGAGTTATCCACATTCGGCCTCTGTGCGGGTGACAGCCGGAGCCTCTCGGGCCACAGTGGATGACATGTTCCCTCTGCGTCTCCGAGGCCTCTTCTCGGCCCTCTTCGCCGCCCTCCTGATGGCCCTCCTCGACCCCGTCGCCGCCCTTCCGCCGACGCCGACGACGGCTGCGCCCCCAGCGCTGGCTCCGCATCGGGAGCCCGGACGGGGATCATGGCAGCATCCCCTCTCCCCCGGCTCCCCTGTGGTCCGGTCCTTCGATCCGCCCGACCGACGCTGGCTGCCCGGCCACCGCGGAGTGGACTTCGCGACCCGGCCCGGCGACCGCGCACGCAGCCCGGGTCCTGGCACGGTGCGCTTCACGGGCGTCGTCGCGGGCCGTCCGGTGGTGACAGTGGAGCACGCAGGAGGCCTGACCTCGACCCTCGAGCCCGTCTCGGCCGAGGTTCGCCCCGGCACCCGGGTGAAGGCCGGGCAGGTCATCGGGACGGTTCGAGACGGCTCGCACTGCAGCGACCCCTGCCTGCACTGGGGCGTCTACCGGGGGGCGGGGCGGACCAAGGAGTACCTCAGCCCGCTGCCGCTCCTCGGGCGGGACGACCGGCCCTCAGTGCTCCTGCCCGTCGCCGCCCTCCTGCCGATCGCCCGTCAGACGATCGCGGACACACCGGTGATCGCGCGCCCGGTGACGAGCGTGTTGATCTCGTACGTGCCCTCGTAGCTGTAGATGGACTCGGCATCGGAGAAGATCTTCGCCATCTCGTAGTCCGCCACGATCCCGTTGCCACCCAGGAGCGAGCGGCCAAGGGCCACCGTCTCTCGCATGCGGGCCGTGGTGTACGCCTTGGCCAGGGCGGACTGCTCGTCCTTGGCCAGGCCCTTGTCCTCCAGCTCGGAGAGGCGGACCATCATGGCCGTCGAGGCGGTGAGATTGCCCAGCATCTGCACGAGCTGGTCCTGGACCATCTGGAAGGAGGCAAGCGGGCGGCCGAACTGCTGGCGCTCAACCGCGTAGCGCCGGGCGACGTCGAACGCGGCCTGCTGCAGACCCACGGCCTGCCATGCCACCCCGAGGCGGGTGACCTTGAGAACCTTGTTGACGTCCTTGAAGGAGGAGCAGTTCTGGAGACGGTGGCTCTCCGGCACGCGGACGTCAGTCAGGGTGATGTCGGCGTTCTGAACTGTGCGCAGGGAGATCTTGTTCTCGATCTTCTCGGCCTTGTATCCGGGCAGCGTGGTGTCAACAAGGAAAGCCTTCACCTGGCCGTCAGACTCGTCCTTGGCGAAGATGACCACCCAGTCGCTCCAGGTGGCATTGCCGATCCAGCGCTTGGCCCCGTTGAGGATCCAGGTGTCGCCCTCGCGGCGGGCGGTGGTGCGCAGCCCTCCGGCCACGTCGGACCCGCCGAGGGGCTCGGTGAGGCCGAAGGCGCCGATCTTCTTGAACGCGTAGACGTCCGGCAGCCACTCCTTCTTCTGCTCTTCCGAGGCGAGGACCTCGAGCGATCCGGTGAAGAGGCCGTCGTGCACGCCCATGAACGTGGCGAACGAGGCGTCCGCCCGGGTGAACTCCACGTGGATCAGGCCGGCGAAGACGTTCGAGTACCCGCAGCGGCGCACAGGGGAGATGAGATCCAGGTCGGCGATCTTGGGGACGAGGTCCCGGGGGAAGGAGGCCTCAACCCAGTTCTCCACGGCGGTGGGGCGCACATGCTCGTCCAGCCAGGCCCTGACCTCCAGCAGCTTGGCCTGCTCCGACTCGCTCAGAAGGTCCTGGAATCCGTAGAAGTCCCCGTCCGGGTAGGGAAGCTCGACGGCGGGCGAGGGCTGGTTGTCAACGGTCATCATGTGCTGCTTTCTCTCAGAGGACAGGCTCAGGCACGCACAGAACTGTGACGCGCCCCACTTTTGGGCTTCATCTTACTCCCCAGTAGGTCAAGGGTCTACTAAGATGACTGGAAGCTGCCCTTCGCCGCCTCATGCGGCGAGTGCCAGCCAGGGGGCGTTAGCTCAGTTGGTCAGAGCAGAGGACTCATAATCCTTTGGTCGTCGGTTCAAGCCCGACACGCCCTACCGCACGATGCTCCGCCTGAGCGAGCATTCGCGCCCCCTCTTTCTCGGGGCCCGATGACCCTGCACCCCCAGATCTTCCCTATACCCCTTGAAATTTCGGGGGTTTACGGACGATCCGGGGGTGTAGAGCCCAGTCACTGGCGTCAGCGCTCTCCGCGGTAGAGCCGCTCGAAGGTGTCGAGCGTGCCCTCGAGCGCGTGGTGCCGGGCCATCTCGAGGCTCTCGGCCCCCATCTCTGCCAGCTTCTCATCCGGAAGAGCCAGGAGGCGGTCGATCTTCTCGGAGAGGTCCTCCACGCTGTTCGGGACGAACAGGTAGCCGTTCCGTCCGTTCTCCACGAGGTGCGGAAGCGCCATGGCGTCGGCCGCGAGGACCGGAGTGGAGGCGCTCATCGCCTCGAGCGTCGCCAGGGACTGGAGCTCAGCCGTGCCCGGCATGACGAAGAGCGAGGCCCTCCGGTACGCCTGCCGCAGCTCCTCGTCCGAGACATATCCGAGGAACCGGATCCGATCCGATGCCGACGACGCGGCAGCCTGCTCCCGCAGAGTCTTCTCCATCTCACCCGAGCCGGCGATGACCAGCTGGGCCTGAGTGTCCTTGATCCGCTCGAAGGCGCGGATGAGCACATCGATGTTCTTCTCAGCTGCGAGACGGCCCGTGAAGAGGATCTCGCGGAGGCCGGCCGGGGCGTCGTCGTCCCCAGGCTTGGCCGCATAGTCGCTCGTCTCAATGCCGTTGGAGACCGCGAGGATGTCCTTGAGCCCCGCGAGCTGCCGGTGGGTGCGGGCCGCGAGCTCCGTGGGGACGGTGAGCACGTCGGCCATGCCGAGAATCCAGCGGGCGTGGAGCCACATGCCGCGGCCGCAGAGGCGCTTGAGGGGCATGGGCAGCGGAACGTGAGGGTACAGGTTCTCCGGCATGGTGTGGTTGGTGGCCACCACACGGATGCCGCGCTTCTTGGCCTCCCTCACTGCGGCCTCGCAGAGGAAGAACTGGGACTGGGCGTGGACCACATCCGGCTGGAAGTCGTCCAGGAGGGCCGCAACCCCGGGGAAGGCCTCCCACCACAGGCTCACCCGGAAGTCGGGAAGGGTGGCGGGCGCGTGGGACTTCACGCTGTAGACCACGGCCTCCGGTCTGCGCTCGATGCGGTAGGAGCCGCGCTCCGAGCTCGGGGTGATGACTCGCACCTCGTGTCCGCGGGCCGTCATCCCCTTGGCCAGCCGATACGCGAACTGAGCCGCGCCGTTGACATTCGGAGGGTACGTCTCCGCTGCGATGAGGATCTTCAGCGGTCGGTTCTCAACAGGGGCTTGTGCGTCATCCAGCGTCAAGGCGTGTCCTCGGTGATCAGGCGGCTACGGGTCGATCCTTCGGCGCGGAATCCGGATGGAAGCGCGCCATCGTCACGACTCCCACCATAGCAACGAGGGCTGAGAGCCCCATGCCCACTCCGTAGAGCGGGGGGAACCCGGGTCGGAGCTCGTGGAGCACCGAGATCCCGACGGCCACGCCCACGAACGGGTCGATGACCGTCAGGCCTGCAATGACCAGATCCGGCGGCCCTGAGGCATAGGCCTTCTGCACAAACCAGCCGCCGAGGGCCGAGGCTGCCGCGACTCCCGCCACCACGGGCCACGGCACCTGATAGAGGAACCACTCCCCCGCGTCCTTCAGGTCGTGGCGCGGGAAGAGAATGAGCGCCGAGGAGATCACCTTCACCTGCACCGCCACGAGGCCGAAGAGAATGCCCGCCCCCACCACGTATCCGAACGCGGGAATCCGCACCTTCTTGAGCATGGACAGAACCCCGAGAACGACGACGGCGATGCCCGTCAGGATGACCACCGTGAGGGTCTGCTCGTCCTTGATGCCCTGCTGCTCGCTGCGGACCTGGAGGCCGAGGAGCACGAAGCCCGCACTGCCGAGAAGGCACGCGAGAACCGCCAGCCGCACCGTCCCGGACAGAGTGATTCCCGTGTTCCGGGCGTGCAGGAGGGTTGTCATGACCAGAGCAAGAGCGCCGATCGGCTGGACGATGGTGATCGGGGCCAGAGAGAGGGCCACGACGTTGAGGGCAGTCCCCGCCCCCATGAGCCCCAAGCCGAGAAGCCAGCGGGGGTTTCGCAGCAGTCCGAGCATTCCGCTGGCGGACAGCCCCTCATCCTCATGGCCGCTGCGGACGGCGCCTCCTTGTCTCTCGGCCCCGAGGGCGAGACACACGGCAGACAGGAGAGCGCAGGCAAGAGCGATGGCAAAGATCACAGAGGACCGATCGTCGATGGCGGATACAACCAGGCTCATTTTAGGCGGCATTCCTGAATAAACAGAGGAAGGCCGGAGCGCGCATTGCGCTCCGGCCTTCCGCTGTCAGGCTGCAGGATCAGCGATCCGTGCAGACCCGGGAGGTCTTACTTCTTCTGGCCGAGCTTGGAGGCCAGCAGGGCGAAGGCGCCCAGGGAGGCGCCGGCCGTGGCCACAGCGCCCTTGCGCTCCTTGAGGCGGTCAACCACGGTGCCGCCGTCTTCAGCGGAGACGGGGCGAGTGCCGCGGACAGCTGTGCCCGTGCTGGAGGAAGAGGTGCGCTCCTCCACAGCCTGGCGGGCCACAGCGGCCTTCTCAGCGGCGACTGCCTTGAGCTGCTCGGCCTTGACGGCGGCAACAGCCTTGGCGGTCTCGAGCTTCTCGGCGGCGACGGCCTTGAGCTGCTCGCTCTTGGGAGCCGTGGAGGAGGCTGCGTGTGCGCCGCTGACAGCGTGCGTGCCTGCAGCCGCAGAGGAGAAGAAGCGGGACGGCTTGTTCTTGGCCGGGTCTGCGACGGGAAGCTCTTCCATGAGGCTGTCCCGCGTGGCGGCGATGTTCTGGCGGCGCTGCGAGGTGAGGGCGACGAGCTGCTCCAGGGTGAGCGGCTTGGCATCCGGGTCGATGCCCTTGTCGATCTTCTCCTGGCGCTTCTTGGCTTCCTTCTCTGCCTTGGCGCGCTCTGCGTCCTTCTCGCGCTGCTCCTTGGTGCGAGTGTCCACCAGGCTGCGCTCGTCGAAGGAGCGGCCTTCCTTGAGAACGCCGATGTCCTTCTTGAGGCCGTGGATGGCGCGGTTCGGCTTGAGGGGCAGGTTCTTCTTCATGCGGCCCAGGCCGACGAGGGCCAGGATCGCGAGGATCAGGAGGAAGACGCCCGAGACGATGAGGGCCACGAGAGCAAGGTGCTTGTCCCCTGCGATGACTGCCACGAGGGAGATGAGGAGAGTCGTGATCATGAAGCAGAGAAAGACCAGCGCTCCCGCGAAGAACCCGGCGGCCACTCCGAGGCCGATGCCCTTCTTCTTGAGTTCCAGCAGGGCGATCTGAATCTCGTCCTGGATCTGGCGCGGGGCAAGCCTCAAGAGGGTCTTGCCGAGCTTGGGCAGCGTGTGCAAGGGGGAGCTTGACGCGGCGTTCGTTGTAGCCGAAGACATCGCGGGCCTTTCGTTAATTCTCAGAAGTGTGGGGAGTTGTGCGGTACAAGACAGCTCAATCCATTCTATGCCCTAGATTTCTCTGGGAAAACGCGTTTCGGGCGAGACGGCCGCGTCGTCGCTCACAGGTACTCACAGGATCGCCAAAGACCTGTGACAGGGTGCCGGGTGAGGATGATGTCAGTGCTTCGAACAGGTCGAGGCTGAGAAATGGCAGGAGTGAATCACAGTGAAAATGACGATTCGCAAGATCACAGCGGGCGCGGCCCTCACCCTTGCAGCGTGCGGCGCAGGCGTCGGAGCGTTTGCATCCACCCCCGCAGGCGCAAGCGCAGTGGCCACGGCGGCCTCCTCGGCGACGGGCGGCGCGACGTCCTCCCAGGACGGCGGCTTCTTCGGCCGCGCGCCCAAGGCTGAGCTGACCGGCGACACCCTCGCCAAGGTCAAGGCCGCAGTCCTCGCGGCCAACCCGGGCGCGACGGTGGACTTCTCCAAGGCCGACACCGACAACGGCGGCGCCTACGAGGCCTTCATCAAGAAGTCCGACGGCACCTTCGCTCGCGTCACCCTGGATGCGAACTTCAAGGTCCTCTCCACCGACGCCCTGACGCCGCACGCGAAGTCCGGCTCCACGACGGGCACGACGAGCACCGGCTCCTCGAGCTCGGGCTCCTCGAGCTCCCAGAGCACGACGA
>JAGLBH010000360.1 GCA_018260285.1 Arthrobacter sp.
AGAAAGAGAGTGAGGTAAAAGTAGAGTGAGAAAGAGAGAGAGAGAGTCAAGATAGAGTGAAGTAGAAGTAGAGAAAGAGAGTGAGGTAAAGGTAGAGAGAGAGAGAGAGAGAAGGTGAGAGTAAAGATAGAGAGAGAGACAGAGAGGTGAGAGTCAATAATAAAAGATAAAGAGCGAGAGAGAGAGAGACAGAGTCAAGATAGAGAGAGAGAGAGAGAGGAGAGAGTCAAAATAGAGAGAGAAGGAGAGAGTCAAGATAGAGAGAGAGGAGAGAGAGATAGAGAGAGTTAAGATAGAGTGAGAGAGAGTGAAGTAGAAGTAGAGAAAGAGAATGAGGTAAAGGTAGAGAGAGAGAGAGAGAGTCAAGATAGAGAGAAAGAGAGAGAGAGAGAGTGTCAAGATAGAGTGAGAGAGAGAGGCAAGATAGAGTGAGAGAGAGTGAAGTAGAAGTAGAGAAGGAGAGTGAGGTAAAGGTAGAGAGGTAGAGAGAGAGAGAGAGAGTGTGTGTTTGTGCGTGAGTGTGTGCGTTAGGTAGAAGTAGAGACACAGGTCTCTGGAGAGAAAAAAAAGAGAGAGAGATCGAGGG
>JAGLBH010000361.1 GCA_018260285.1 Arthrobacter sp.
AGTCATGATGAATGAGAGAGAGAGAGAGAGAGAGAGGGAGGGAAAGAGAAAGATGACGAAAGAAAGAGAGAGAGACAAAGAGAGATGTAGAAAGAGAGAGAGAGAGAGACTAAGAGAGAGGTAGAGAGAGAGAGAGAGAGAGAAACAAAGATAGATGTAGAAAGAGAAAGAGAGATGTAGAGAGAGAGAGAGAGAGAGAGAGATGTAGAGAGTGAGAGAGAGAGAGAGATGTAAAAAGAGAAAGTGACAAAGAGATGTAGAGAGAGAAAGAGAGAGAGAAACAAAGATAGATGTAAAAAGAGAGAAAGAAAGAGAGATGTAGAGAGTGAGAGATAGAGAAAGAGATGTAAAAAGAGAGAGTGACAAAGAGTTGTAGAGAGAGAGAAACAAAGATAGATGTAGAAAGAGAAAGAGAGATGTAGAGAGAGAGAGAGAGAGAGAGAGAGAGATGTAGAGAGAGAAAGAAACAATGGTAGATGTAGAAAGAGAGAGACAAAGAGAGATGTAGAAAGAGAGAGAGAGAGAGACAAAGAGAGATGTTGAAAGAGAGATATGTAGAAAGAGAGAAAGAGAGATGTAG
>JAGLBH010000362.1 GCA_018260285.1 Arthrobacter sp.
CTCTCTCTCTCTCTAAATCTTCTCTTTTTTTCTCTCTCTTTCTCTCTGGATCTCTTTTCTTATTTCTCTCTCTCTCTCTCACTCTCTCTACATCTCTCTCTCTCTCTGGATCTCCTCTCTTTTTTTTTCTCTCTCTCTCTCTCTAAATCTCCTCTTTTTTTCTCTCTCTTTCCCTCTGAATCTTCTCTCTTATTTCTCTCTCTCACTCTCGCTCTCTCTAGATCTCTCTCTCTCTCTCTCTCTGAATCTCCTCTTTTTTTCTCTATTTCTCTCTCTCTGAATCTCCTCTTTTTTTCTCTCTTTTTCTCTCTGGATCTCCTCTCTTTTTTTTCTCTCTCTCTCTCTAAATCTCCTCTTTTTTTCTCTCTCTTTCTCTCTGGATCTCCTCTCTTATTTCTCTCTCTCTCTAAATCTCCTCTCTTTTTCTTCTCTCTTTCTCTCTCTCTCTAGATCCCTCTCTCTCTCTCTCCTTTTCTCTTTCTCTCTCTCTCACTCTCTCTGGATCTCTCTCTTTCTAGCTCTCTATATCTCTCTCTCTCTCTCTCTCTCTCTGGATCGTCCCTCTCGATTTCTCC
>JAGLBH010000363.1 GCA_018260285.1 Arthrobacter sp.
CAAACAATTTTCAAAATATTGAATTTTCTGATACTCAAATTTTTCTATTCTCTCTCTTTCACTCGTATCTCTTTCTTTAGTTCTCTCTCTCTCCCTCTAAATTTCTCTTTCTTTAGCTCTCTCTTTCTCACTCTCTCTCTAAATCTCTCTATCTTTGTTTAGCTCTCTCTCTCTCTTTCTACTTCTACCTTAGCTCACCTTCTCTAAATCTCTCTACCACTTTCTTTAGCTCTCTCTCTCTCTCTCTCTTTAAATCTGTTTCTTTAGCTCTCTCTCTCTCTCTCTCTCTTTCTCTCTCTGAATCTAGTACCTCTTTCTTTAGCTCAGTCTACGTCTTTCTTTAGTCCTCTCCCTTTATCTCTTTCTTTAGCTCTCTCTACCTCTTTCTTTAGCTTTTTCTCTTTCTCTAAACCTCTCTATCTTTGTTTAGCGCTCTCTCTCTCTTTCTCTAAATCTCTCTAGCTCTTTCTTTAGCTCTGTCTACCTCTTTTTTTTTTAGCTCCCTTTCTCTCTCCCCTCCTAACTTTCCCTACCTCTTTCTTTAGCTCTCTCTCTACCTCTTTTTTAGCTCT
>JAGLBH010000364.1:0-323 GCA_018260285.1 Arthrobacter sp.
GCCGCCATTCGGGAAGAACCCGCCGTGGCTCCACAGGTTGCTCACCGTGGCTTGCGGGCCGCCGGTGCCGCTGAACAGCAGGTAGCAGCCGAGCACGATCATGCCGACAATCGCCACCACCTTGATGATCGCGAACCAGAACTCGGCTTCACCGAAGAACTTCACGTTCAGCGTGTTGATCAGGTTCACCGCCACAAAGAACACCAGCGCGCTGACCCAGGTCGGAATTTCCGGCCACCAGAACTGGATGTACTTGCCCACCGCCGTCAGTTCGGCCATGCCCACCAGCACGTAAAGTACCCAGTAGTTCCAGCCCGCGAGGA
>JAGLBH010000364.1:333-568 GCA_018260285.1 Arthrobacter sp.
AGAGCCTGCTACCGGCTCTTCGACAATCATCTCGCCCAGCTGGCGCATGATCAGGAACGCGATAAAACCGGCAATCGCATAACCGAGGATCATCGACGGCCCCGCCGACTTGAGCACCCCGGCCGAGCCGAGGAACAGGCCCGTACCGATCGCCCCTCCCAAGGCGATCAGCTGAATATGCCGGTTCTTCAGGCCACGCTTGAGGCCTCCCGGGTTAACCAGGTCATCCGCCATT
>JAGLBH010000365.1 GCA_018260285.1 Arthrobacter sp.
ATCTCTTTCTCTCTCTCTCTTTAAATCTCTTTCTCTCTCTCTCTCTTTAAATCTCTTTCTCTCTCTCTCCCTCTCTCTCTCTCTCTTTAAATCTCTTTCTCTCTCTTTCTAAATCACTCTCTCTCTCTCTCTCTAAGTCACACTCACTCTCTCTTTCTCTCTCTCTAAATCACACACACTCTCTCTATCTCTCTGTCTAAATCACACACACACACACACCCTCTCTCTCTCTCTCTCTATATATCGCTCTCTCTCTCTTTAAATCTCTTTCTCTCTCTTTCTATATCTCTCTCTCTCTCTCTCTCTCTCTCTCTCTCTCTTTAAATCTCTTTATCTCTCTCTCTTTAAATCTCTTTCTCTCTCTCTCTCTCTCTCTCTAAATAACACTCTCTCTCTCTCTCTCTCTCGCTCTAAATCACACTCTCTCTCTCTCTCTCTCTCTCTAAATCACACACACTCTCTCTTTCTCTCTCTCTCTCTAAATCACACACACACACACACACACACACACACACACTCTCTCTCTCTCTCTTGTTTTCCGATTCTTTTTGATTTTGAAAATTTTC
>JAGLBH010000366.1:0-322 GCA_018260285.1 Arthrobacter sp.
AAACATCTCTCTCTCTCTATACATCTGCTTCTGTCTACATCTCTCTCTCTATATATACATCTGTTTCTGTCTCTACATCTCTCTCTCTCTCTTTACATCTTTCTCTCCCTACATCTCTCTCTCTCTCTCTCTCTCTCTCTCTCTCTATACACCTCTTTCTCTCTGTTCATCTTTCTCTCTCTAAACACCTCTTTCTCTCTTTACATCTCTCTCTCTCTAAATATATCTCTCTCTCTCTCTAAATCTAACTCTCTCTCTCTATAAATCTAGCTCTCTCTCTATCTAAAAATCTAGCTCTCTCTCGATCTAAAAATCTATCTCT
>JAGLBH010000366.1:332-561 GCA_018260285.1 Arthrobacter sp.
CCCCCTTCTCTCTCTATCTCTCTCTGCCTCTCTCTAAATCTCTCTCTTCCGCTCTCTATATCACTATGTCCCTCTCTCTTTTCCTCTCTCTACATCTCTCTCTCTCTCTCTTATTTCCTCTCTCTACATCTCTCTGTCTCTCTTTCTCTTTTCCTCTCTGTCTACATTTCTCTCTCTTTTTTTCTCTCTACATCTCTCTGTCTTTCTTTTTTTCTGTTTCTACACCTCT
>JAGLBH010000367.1 GCA_018260285.1 Arthrobacter sp.
AAAAAGAGCTAGTGTAGAGAGAGAGCGACTATAGAGAGTGAGAGGGATGTAGACAAAGAGACAACTAGTATAGAGAGAAAAAGAAGTAGTATAGAGAGAATGAAAGAGTGAGCTATTATAGAGAGAGAGAGAGAGAGCTAGTGTAGAGAGAGACCGAGTATAGAGAGTGAGAGGGATGTAGAAAAAGAACGAGAGAGATTGAGAATAGAGAGAAAGAGAGAGCCAGTATAGAGAGAGAACTAGAATATATATATAGAGAGAAAGTAAGAGAGAGCTAGTATAGAGAGAGAGAAAGAAAGAAAGAGGTAGTGTAGAGAGAGAGAGAGAGAGCGAGTGAGTATAGAGAGTGAGAGGAATGTAGAAAAAGAGAGACAGAGAGAGATGTAGAAAAAAAGAGACAGAGAGAGATGTAGAAAAAAAGAGAGAGATATTGAGTATGAAGAGAGAAAGAGAGATATTAAGAGAGATGCAGAGTAATTGAAAGAGAGAGATGAATGTGTAAGAGAGATGTAGAGAGAGAGAGAGAGAGAGAGAGAGAGGGAGGGAAAAGTGTACGATAGAT
>JAGLBH010000368.1 GCA_018260285.1 Arthrobacter sp.
TCTCTCTCTCTCTACAATGGCTCTCTCTCTCGCAAGCGGCTCTCTCTCTCTCTCTCTACAATGGCTCTCTCTCTCTGCAATGGCTCTCTCTCTCTCTCTGCAATGGCTCTCTTTCTCTCTCTCTCTCTACAATGACTCTCTCTCTCTCTCTGCAATGGCTCTCTTTCTCTCTCCCTCTCTACAATGGCTCTCTCTCTCTCTCTACAATGACTCTCTCTCTCTCTACAACGGCTCTCTCTCTCTATAATGACTCTCTCTCTCTCTCTAGAACGGCTCTCTCTCTCTACAATGGCTCTCTCTCTCTCTCTCTCTTTACAATGGCTCTCTCTCTCTCTCTCTCTCTTTACAATGGCTCTCTCTCTCTCTCTCTTTACAATGGCTCTCTCTCTCTCTCTCTCTACAATGGCTCTCTCTCTCTCTCTCTCTCTCTCTCTATGGCATATTCGGTACGACGTAATTCAGGTTCGATGAGACCTTAAGCCTGAAAATCCGAATTACTTCACACTCGATTACCTAATTCTATGATCCTTTGCTTTCTCGATCCTTATTATCTCTCTCTCTA
>JAGLBH010000369.1 GCA_018260285.1 Arthrobacter sp.
ATCCGAAAAGATGGAAAAGTTGGGTTCGCAAGGGAGAACAGAAAGAGAGAATAAGGGATGAACGAGGGCTGCAGGGAGGCAACGGGAGATGGGCTGTCTAGAGAGAGAAAGAGGGAGACAAAGACACCTAGAGAGAGAGAGAGAGAGTGAGAGAGAGAAGTAGACAATGGGACGAAGAGACCTAAAGGGAGAGAGAGAGAGAAATAGCAAAGAGACAAAGAGACCTAGAGAGAGAGAGAGAGAGAGAGAGAGAGAGAGAGTGACAAATAGATAAAGAGACGAACAGATTTAGAGAGAGAGAGACAAAGAGACGAATAGATTTAGAGAAAGAGACATAGAGGCCTAGAGAGAGCAAGAGGGAGACAAAGACACCTAGAAAGAGAGAGAGTGAGAGAGAGAAGTAGACAATGAGACGAAGAGACCTAGAGAGAGAGAGAGAGAGTGAGAAAAAGAAGTAGACAAAGAGACGAAGAGACCTAGAGAGAGAGAGAGAAATAGCAAAGAGACAAAGAGACCTAGAGAGAGAGAGAGAAGCAGCAAAGAGATAATGAGACCTAGAGAG
>JAGLBH010000036.1:0-4207 GCA_018260285.1 Arthrobacter sp.
TTCGTGCCGGCTTCTTGGGCGGTGAGGGGGTGGTCTCTCACGGGTCCCTCCTGGGGGTGGGGAGTGCAGGCTGTCAGGGCAGAGACGGCTGGCAGGGCCAGGGCGGCACCCAGAAAGACGCGGCGGGAAAGGTCGTGGGTGGTCATTGCTTCAGATTCGGGACGCTGGTCAGGTCCTCAGGCTCCTCCTTGAAGGCCTGTTCGGCGGTGTGCCCGTCAGTGCGCTTGGGCGGGCGGGGCACGGGGTAGGAGGGGATGAACTCGCCCGTCACGGGGTCTCTGTTCTGGGTGAAGTCTCGGAACTGAGAGCTTCCTCCTTCGACACGGATGAAGGTGGGGGTGAAGTCGACGTTGATCCAGAGGTCTTTGGAGAGGAAGTCGATGCGGATGCCGTCGTCCGGGGCATCGAGGGTGGTCTCTTTGACATGGGTCTCGTCCCAGGTGTCGATTTCTTTGCGATTGCTTTTGGTGACGACGGTTAGGCCGCGTTGGCGTGCTTTGGTTTTGAGGTTTTCGGCGGCTGCGCGGATTTGGGCGGGGGTGTATTTCACCTTTGCTTCGAGGGAGATGAAATAGATTCCGGAGGGGGTGCCTCCTGGTGTTCCGGCGGTCTCGACGGCGCCGAGATTGCTCCGGAAGTCCTTAGAATCCCAGTAGCTGGGGTGGTCGTTGAAGGGGCCGGTTCCGCCGATGCCCCAGTTGGGGACGCCGGTGGCGTGAGTGATCCATCCGGCTTCGTAGAGGACTTTCGTGCCGGCTTCTTGGGCGGTGAGGGGGTGGTCTCTCACGGGTCCCTCCTGGGGGTGGGGAGTGCAGGCTGTCAGCGCAAAAATGGCCGTGAATGAAATGATGGCCCTACGGATTAGATTCATTTTCATTCACTTCCTGACGTATTGATTGATCTTGTCTTCGTTTCCTTCAAAGACCCAGCGGGCATATTTCCCAGAATATGAAGTGCGGTCAAAATACCCAGGATAGTCCTTGCCGCTTCCTTCAGTGGATGCGTCATGGTCGTGGCTGGGAAGCGCATCCGTGAAATCTGTATCCATGGGGTTATCCGGGTTCCTGAGAACGGTGTTTCCCAGGAGGCTCCGTTTTGGATTGATTTGCCGCAGATCGAGAGATAAGTAGCGTACCCAGGGCTCAGGGGACGGACTCGTCGGGAACGCGACTGAACTTGGGTCGACAACTTGGTTGAGCCCGAAGGATTGAGATCCCCGAATGCCCGCGAGACGAGCTGTCCAGTCATCTGAATTGGTATAGGCGAAAACGTGGTCGCCCGGGTTTCCCCCATCCCTGCCGACTTTGAGATCGGTGACCCTGTGGTCCGGGCCTGCCGGCACACCGGCGCTGCCCGCCCAATAGGCCGCGTCCACCCGATGCTTGACGAGGGTGAGGGCGTAGGCCTGGGCCCGGGTTCCATAGGAATGGGCCATAACTGTGATGCGAATCTTGTCATCAGGGTGCTGGAGGTCGGCAAAGACACGGGCTGCGTCGTATCGAGCAGCCATGGCAGGTGCCCCGTTCTCGGCGTGATCACTGTGCAAAACGCTGAGATCACCGTGGACCCATGAGCTCATGGCCCCAGGTATGGACCATTTGGGTCCCGGAAGCGGGAAACGGGGGTCTCCGGGGTCTAAAAAGGGCGCTCCGTCGGGAGCGTCATATCCGAAGGAGGCGATCACGGCCTTTCCGTTTCCCTTGCGAACTAGGCCATTGCTGAATGCGGCCCCTGCTTTGAGCCACGACTCAGGGTTGCGGTCAGTTCCGTTGGCGATGCCGTGTTCCAAGAAGGCGAAGGTCGTCGCCTGATCAAGGTCGCCTATGGAGACTTGGGCGAGGAGGCGCCCAGAGGCATCCAGTGAAATGAGCTGATTTTTCAGGTCCTTATCGCCGATCACATACTGGTCCTGCGCTGCCAGTGCCTCGCTGAACTGCTTGACCGCGCCCTCTTGGCCTGGCGCAGGTTTCCGCCGCCCGTCCGCCAGGTATTTCAGCATGAGGCGGTTCGCCTGATTTCGATCCGCATACGGGATGCCGTTCGCGTTGCCGATGAACTCGGGAATTGTCCGCATCATCTCAGTGCGCTCCTGGGGGCTCAGCCCCTTCCACCAGGCAGAGATCTCACGAGTCGGCCCCGAGTCCCGCCCTTTGTCGAGGATATACTTCATGATGTCCTGACGGTGCTCGCGAGCGAACTTCTCGCGCTCGTGCGGTGTCATTTTCTGAAGTGCTTTGGCGAACTCCGACGGAGACATGGTGAAGGCGGGCTTGACGCTGCTGCTGGGGGTCACCTGCAACGCAAGGTCAAGAAGATCTCCGCGTTTCGGCGGGCTGAGCTTTCGGAGGGACGAGGCGAATTTCTCTTCGCTCTTGACGCGGGCGTCCCGGATCGCCTCGAGCCGCTTCTGGGCTTCAAGATGCTTCTGCGGATCTTCGCTCTGCATCCAGGTCTCGTAAGCAGGGCGGAACTGGACGGCCAGCTCCGTCAGCTCGTTTTCGAACGAGAGGAGAATGCTCCCCACTCGGTTGAAGAGGGCAGCGGCAGACTCGGCCCGGGTCACAGCCTGGGAGATCATGTGCTCGGATTCCAGGGCGGCCGCACCATTGAAGTGCTGCCGATCAGATGCAGTGATCCCGGTCATCTTGTGGCGCGAGGAGACTTGATTCACCGCATTGGCCGCATCTCGGAGTGCGGTGCGCGCAGCATGGAGCTGCTCAGAGTCGATGCTTCGCAGCGGGGACTCCATCACGGGTGGCAGCGGGCCGCTCATCAGCGGATCCCCTCGCCCAGGCTCATGAGCGGAGTTTTCCTGTAGACGCCGTTCTGTCCTGCCGCGCTGCGGGTCGTTGCGGCAACCTTCTTGTCGAGGAAGTCAAGATCCTTTCGAAGGTCTTCGAAATATTTTTTCATCTCCGCAATGTCGTTGAGAACATCATTCATCGCGTCTCGGACGAGCTGGTTGGCGTGCGCGACGTCAGGCCGAGCAGGCGCACAGGTGATGGATGAGTCCAGGAAGCCGTCACGTGTCAGCTTCCCGGCAAACGACGATTTGTCCGCGTCCGCTTCCTGGCCGGCTGCGTTCAGCCGACGGATGAGGTCTGCGCAGAGTTTCTCGTCGAAAACAAACGTATCCGCCATGACTGGGAGACCCTTCAACGTTTTATTTCGTAAGGAAACCTACGAAACAGAAGATAGCATGCCATTCTCCGGGGATCCATGAATTCTTCATGAATACCTCATCCGGGCAGGCAAGCCTTCGCCGCTTCCCCTCTGGCGCCTGTCCCTGCCTCCGGGGTATCCTGTCTGGTAGATCACAATTTCATCGCCCAGCGCGGGCGGGAGAGCCGTGGACTCGGCGGTGCGGGCGCAAGCCCCAGCCGACGTGGCACACGGCGCCGTAGGAGCAACCCTCCCCGGGAATCTCTCAGGCCTCTGTACCGCTCGCGCTCGTCTGTCCCGCCGCCCTGCGCGCCGGGCCGCAGACAGGGCAACTCTGGAAAGCAGCGCTGCGACCCTTCGGGCCGCCCGTCACAGGGCCCCGGCGGCGTCGAGCGCTCACCGACGGTGCAACGCACCGGGGATCGCCGGCAGAACAGCGCCGCGGCTCCCGGCGCGGAATCTCTCAGGTCCACGTACAGAGCGGGGAGAACCACGGCACGCAAACCACCAGCCAGGAGTTCTTCCATGACGGAAACCGTCAGCGCCCAGCCCACCCCGAGCAATGCTGAGACTAGCTCCATCGCCACCGAGCCCACGGGCGCTGAGCAGACGCTCGGCGGCCAGCAGGTGGGCGAGTTCTCGCTCCGCCACATCGGCCCGGATGCCGATGCGCAGCAGGTCATGCTGGACTACGTGGGCTACGAGTCCCTCGAAGACCTCGCGAACACGGCGGTTCCCCAGACGATCCGTGCCGAAGAGCCTCTCGCCATCGAGGACCCGCTGACCGAGGCTGAGGTCCTCGCCCGCCTCCGCAGCATCGCTGCGAAGAACCAGACCGCCGTCCAGATGATCGGCCAGGGCTACTACGACACGATCACGCCCCCGGTCCTCCGCCGCAACATCCTCGAGGACCCGGCCTGGTACACCGCCTACACCCCGTACCAGCCGGAGATCTCCCAGGGCCGCCTCGAGGCGCTCCTCAACTTCCAGACGATGGTCCAGGACCTCACGGGCCTGCCGATCGCCAACGCCTCCCTCCTCGACG
>JAGLBH010000036.1:4217-12152 GCA_018260285.1 Arthrobacter sp.
CAAGAAGGTCAAGGAGGGCGCGATCCTCGTGGACTCCGAGATCCTCCCGCAGAGCCTGGCCGTCCTCAAGGGCCGCGCCGAGGCGCTCGACTTCGAGGTCACGGTCGTTGACGTCTCCGAGGGCCTCTCCTATGAGGGCGACGTCGTCGGCCTTGTTCTCCAGCAGCCCGGCGTCTCCGGCGTGGTCCGCGACCTCTCCGGCGTCATCACGGCCGCCAAGGAGCGCGGCGCGATGGTCACCGTCGCCGCCGACCTCCTCTCCCTCACGCTCATCGAGGCCCCGGGCCTCCAGGGCGCGGACGTCTGCGTCGGCTCGGCCCAGCGCTTCGGCGTGCCGCTCTTCTTCGGCGGCCCGCACGCGGCCTACATGGCCGTCGCCAAGGGCCTCGAGCGCTCGATGCCCGGCCGCCTCGTCGGCGTCTCCAAGGACGACGCCGGCCAGCCCGCCTACCGCCTGGCCCTCCAGACCCGCGAGCAGCACATCCGCCGCGAGAAGGCCACGAGCAACATCTGCACCGCCCAGGCGCTCCTGGCGATCGTCGCCTCGATGTACGCCGTCTACCACGGCCCGGCGGGCCTCAAGCGGATCGCCCAGCGCGTCAACGGGCACGCCCGCTCGCTCGGCGCGAGCCTCAAGGCCGCCGGCTTCGAGCTGGTCCACGAGGCCCCGTTCGACACGGTCACCGTGAACGTCAAGGGCAAGGCCGCCGAGGTTGTCGCGGCCGCCAAGGAGCGCGGCATCAACCTGCGCCACGCGAGCGCTGACCTCGTCGGCATCTCCTGCGACGAGACCACCACCGAGGCCGTCATCGCCGAGGTCTTCTCCGCCTTCACGGACACGCTCGGCCGCCAGGGCGACTTGACGAGCGCCGACGCCGTCGAGGGCTTCGAGATCCCGGCCGGCGCCGTCCGCGAGTCGGACTTCATGTCCCACCCGGTCTTCCACACGCACCGCTCCGAGACGCAGATGCTGCGCTACCTGCGCAAGCTCTCGGACCGGGACCTCGCGCTGGACCGCACGATGATCCCGCTCGGCTCCTGCACCATGAAGCTCAACGCCACGGCGGAGATGGAGGCCATCAGCTGGCCCGAGTTCGCCACGATCCACCCGTTCGCGCCCGAGGACCAGACCGAGGGCTGGCGGGAGCTCATCGCCGAGCTCGAGTCCGACCTCGCGACGATCACCGGCTACGACCGCGTCTCCATCCAGCCGAACGCCGGCTCCCAGGGCGAGCTCGCGGGCCTCCTCGCGATCCGCGGCTACCACCTCGCCAACGGGGACACCGGGCGCGACGTCTGCCTCATCCCGGCCTCGGCCCACGGCACGAACGCCGCCTCGGCCGTCCTCGCGGGCATGCGGGTCGTCGTCGTCGCCACGGCCTCCGACGGCACGATCGACGCGGACGACCTCAAGGCCAAGATCGCGGCCAACGAGGGCACGATCGCGGCCATCATGATCACCTACCCGTCCACGCACGGCGTCTACGACTCGGATGTCCGCGACGTCTGCGAGGCCGTCCACGCGGCCGGCGGCCAGGTGTACATCGACGGCGCCAACATGAACGCCCTCGTGGGCCTCGCGCAGCCGGGCAAGTTCGGCGGCGACGTCTCCCACCTCAACCTCCACAAGACCTTCTGCATCCCGCACGGCGGCGGCGGACCCGGCGTGGGCCCGGTGGCCGTGCGCGAGCACCTCGCCCCGTTCCTCCCGGGCGACGCAGCGACGTGGGACGGCGGCCAGGACACGCCGATCTCCGCCTCCCGCTTCGGCTCGGCCGGCGTGCTCCCCATCTCCTACGCCTACGTGAAGCTCATGGGCGGCGCGGGCCTGACGAAGGCGACGGAGACAGCCCTTCTCGCGGCCAACTACGTCTCCCGCCGCCTGCGGGACCACTTCCCGACCCTCTACACGGGCCAGAGCGGCCTCGTGGCGCACGAGTGCATCCTCGACCTCCGCGAGCTGACGGCCAAGTCCGGCGTCACCGCTGAGGATGTGGCCAAGCGCCTCATCGACTACGGCTTCCACGCCCCGACTCTCGCGTTCCCGGTGGCGGGCACGCTCATGGTCGAGCCGACGGAGTCCGAGGACCTCGGCGAGATCGAGCGCTTCATCGAGGCGATGATCTCGATCCGCGAGGAGATCGACGCCGTGACCCACAACGAGATCGCCCTCGAGGCCTCCCCGCTGCGGCTCGCCCCGCACACGGCGGCCGCCGTCGTGAACTCCGACTGGGACCGGGCCTACACCCGCGAGCAGGCCGTGTTCCCGGGCAAGACGCCCGCGCAGGACAAGTACTTCCCGCCGGTCGGGCGGATCGACGGCGCAGGCGGAGACCGCAACCTCGTCTGCTCCTGCCCGCCGATCGAGGACTTCGAGAACTAGCCCGCGCTGCGGACAGGAAGGATCCACCATGACTGACACCAAGAAGACCGCACTCCACGAGGAGCACGCCAAACTCGGCGCGAGCTTCACGAACTTCGGCGGCTGGGACATGCCCCTGAAGTACTCCTCCGAGCTGGCCGAGCACAAGGCCGTGCGCTCCGCCGCCGGCATCTTCGACCTCTCCCACATGGGCGAGATCTCCGTCAAGGGCGCCCAGGCGGGCGAGTTCCTCGACTACGCCCTGGCCGGCCGCATCTCCGCGATCGCCGTGGGCAAGGCGAAGTACTCCCTCATCTGCAACGAGGAGGGCGGCATCATCGATGACCTCATCTCCTACCGCCTGGGCGACGACGAGTTCCTCGTGGTCCCCAACGCGGGCAACGCGGACACCGTCTGGGGCGAGTTCCAGAAGCGGGCCGAGGGCTTCGACGTCGAGCTGAAGAACGAGACGGCCGAGACGAGCCTCATCGCCGTCCAGGGCCCGACGTCCGAGGAGATCCTCAAGGCTGTGGGCGACGACGCGCTCCGCGAGAGCCTCCCCGGCCTGGGCTACTACGCCTGCCTCCGGGGCGTGCTCGCAGGGATGGACCTGCTCATCGCGCGCACCGGCTACACGGGCGAGGACGGCTTCGAGATCTACGTGCCGAACGAGAAGGCCGCAGAGCTCTGGGCAGCCCTCCTCGAGGCGGGCAAGGAGCACGAGCTGGTCCCGTGCGGCCTCGCCTCCCGCGACTCGCTGCGCCTCGAGGCGGGCATGCCGCTCTACGGCAACGAGCTCTCCCTCGACGTGACGCCGTTCGAGGCGGGCCTCGGCCCCGTCGTCGCGCTCAAGACGAAAGAGACGTTCGTGGGCCGCGACGCGCTCGCCGCCCGCAAGGAGTCCGGGAAGACGAAGAGCCTCGTGGGCCTCAAGGGCTCCGGGCGCCGCTCGGCTCGCGGGGGATACCCCGTGCTGGACGCCTCCGGCGCGACGGTGGGCGAGGTCACCTCGGGTGCCCCGAGCCCGAGCCTTGGATACCCTGTAGCTATGGCCTACGTCGAGAACGAGTTCGCCGAGCCGGGCACCGAGCTCTCTGTGGATCTGCGCGGCAAGGCCGAGCCGTTCACGGTGGTGGAGCTTCCGTTCTACAGCCGCAAGAAGTAATCAGACAAGCCATCCTCTTCGCCGGCTCCGCAGACAGCGCGGTCCGGTGACAACCCGAAAGGTCATCACATGAGCAAGGTTCAGACCGGACTGCGTTACTCCGCCGAGCACGAGTGGATCGACAACTCCTCCCCCGCCAAGGTCGGCATCTCCCAGGTTGCCGCGGACGCCCTGGGCGACGTGGTGTACGTGGACCTCCCCGAGGTCGGCTCCACGGTCACCGCAGGCGAAACCTGCGGCGAGGTCGAGTCCACCAAGTCGGTCTCCGACCTCTACTCTCCCGTGACGGGCGAGGTCGTCGAGATCAACCAGGAGGCCATCGACAACCCGGGCATCCTCAACGAGGACCCGTACGGCGCCGGCTGGCTCTTCACCGTCACCGTGGAGTCCGAGGGCGAGCTGCTCTCCGCCGAGGAGTACGCCTCCAAAAACGGCGGCGAGCTGTAGAGATGGACTACCTCAACGCAGCGCTGCGCGAGATCGACCCTGAGGTCGCCGAGCAGATCGACAACGAGCTCCGCCGTCAGCAGGACGGCCTGGAGATGATCGCTTCTGAGAACTTTGCGGCAGTCGCTGCGATGGAGGCCCAGGGCTCCGTTCTCACGAACAAGTACGCAGAGGGCTACGCCGGCCGCCGCTACTACGGCGGCTGCGAGTACGTGGACGTCATCGAGACGCTCGCGATCGACCGCCTCAAGAGCCTCTTCGGGGCAGGGTTCGCCAACGTGCAGCCCCACTCGGGCGCACAGGCCAACGCGTCGGTCTTCCACGCGCTCGTCCGCCCGGGCGACACGGTCATGGGCCTCTCCCTGGCTCATGGCGGTCACCTGACGCACGGCATGAAGATCAACTTCTCCGGCCGTCTCTACAACATCGTTCCCTACGAGCTGGACGAGAACGGCCGCGTGGACATGGCCGCCGTCGAGCGCCTGGCGAACGAGCACAAGCCGAAGATGATCGTGGCCGGCTGGTCCGCGTACGCGCGCCAGCTGGACTTCGCCGAGTTCCGCCGCATCGCGGACTCGGTGGGGGCGTACCTCTTCGTCGACATGGCTCACTTCGCGGGCCTTGTGGCTGCGGGCCTCCACCCGAACCCGGTGGAGCACGCCCACGTGGTCACCTCCACGACCCACAAGACCCTGGGCGGGCCGCGCGGCGGCGTCATCATGACGAACGACGCGGACCTCGCCAAGAAGATCAACTCTGCCGTCTTCCCGGGACAGCAGGGCGGGCCGCTCGAGCATGTCATCGCCGCCAAGGCTGTGGCGTTCAAGGTGGCCGCAACGGACGAGTTCAAGGATCGCCAGAAGCGCACCCTTGAAGGCGCCCGCATCCTGGCCGAGCGCCTCCTCCAGGAGGACGTGGCCCAGGCGGGCATCAAGCTCGTCTCGGGCGGCACGGACGTGCACCTCGTCCTCGTGGACCTGGTGAACGCCGAGCTCGACGGACAGCAGGCCGAGGATCTCCTGGCCCGCATCCACATCACGGTGAACCGCAACGCCGTCCCGAACGACCCTCGCCCGCCGATGGTCACCTCGGGTCTGCGCATCGGCACCCCGGCCCTGGCAACCCGCGGGTTCCAGGCCGAGGACTTCACCGAGGTCGCCGACATCATCGCCACCGTCCTCGTGGCAGGCGAGGGCGCGGACTTCGAGGCGCTCAGCGCACGGGTCTCCGCGCTGGCGGCGAAGCACCCGCTCTACCCGGACGTCAAGCCCCTCTCCTAGGGCTTCGTCTGACCACCACCGCACCAGGATGGGCCGGGCAGCTGATTCATGTTGCCCGGCCCGTTCCTGTGCTCCCCCACACTCATCTCAGGAGTTGAGCCCCCATGGCCGTTGGCGTCTTCGATCTGTTCTCCATTGGCATTGGCCCGTCCTCGTCCCACACTGTGGGCCCGATGCGCGCTGCCGCCCAGTTCTCCCAGGAAATCGTCAAGGCCCAGGTGATCGACGACGTCGCCAGCCTCCGCGTTGACCTCTTCGGCTCCCTCGCCGCCACGGGGCACGGCCACGGCACGCTCACCGCGACGCTCCTCGGCCTCGAGGGGTTCGAGCCCGAGCTCATCCTCCCCGAGCAGGTGGAGGAGCGCCTGGCCGTCATGGCCGAGACGGGCAAGATCACCCTCGCGGGGCGAGTCGAGCTGGACTACGGCGTCGACGACATCGTCCTGCGCCCCCTCACCGTGCTGCCCTTCCACACGAACGGCATGAAGCTCGCCGTCATGGACGCCGCGGGCGAGGTGCTCCACGAGGCGACCTACTACTCGGTGGGCGGCGGGTTCATCGTCAAGGAGGGCCAGATCGAGGCCGAGCGGGAGGAGCTCGAGGAGACCAAGCAGGAGCAGCCCTACCCGTTCCGCACAGCGGTCGAGCTGCTCAAGCACTGCAACGAGCAGAACATGTCCTTCGCGGACGTCATGCTGGCCAACGAGCTCATCGTGCGGCCCGAGGAGCAGATTCGCTCCGGGCTGCTCGCGATCCGCGACGTCATGCAGGGCGCCGTCGAGACCTCCATCCGCCGGACGGGCGACCTCCCCGGCGGCCTCAATGTGCGACGCCGCGCCCCGGGATGGCACCGCCGCCTCGAGGAGGAGGACCCGGACCGCAGCCCCGAGTACTGGCAGGAGTGGGTCAACCTCGTGGCGCTCGCCGTCAACGAGGAGAACGCGACGGGCGGCCGCATTGTCACCGCCCCCACCAACGGGGCCGCCGGCATCATCCCGGCCGTGCTCCACTACGCGGTGGAGTACACGAAGACCTGCCGCGGCAAGTCCCAGGCGGAGAAGGACGACGCGACCGTGCGCTTCCTTCTGGCCGCCGGGGCCGTGGGCGTGCTCTACAAGGAGCAGGCCTCCATCTCCGGCGCCGAGGTCGGGTGCCAGGGCGAGGTCGGCTCGGCGTCGTCGATGGCGGCGGCCGGCCTGGCCGAGGTCATGGGCGGCACCCCCGAGCAGATCGAGAACGCTGCCGAGATCGCCATGGAGCACAACCTGGGCCTGACGTGCGACCCGATCGGGGGCCTCGTCCAGGTGCCCTGCATCGAGCGCAACGCGATCGCCGCGGCCAAGGCCATCAACGCGGCCAAGATGGCCCTCTGGGGCGACGGCGAGCACCGCGTCTCCCTCGACGAGGTCATCATCACCATGCGGGAGACCGGCCGGGACATGAGCGACAAGTACAAGGAGACCGCCATGGGCGGCCTCGCCGTCAACGTCGTGGAGTGCTGACCCAGGACGGAGTGCTGACGGGGAGCAGAGCGCGGCGGGCGCCTGCCGGGCGGGAACTCTAGGGCGGCTTTCAGCCCCCGTCAAGAGGCGGCGCACAAACTCGCAGTGTTTGTTTCAGAGTTTCCCGGGGAGGGCTCCTGCGGGGAGAGAGTAGGGAATGCGGCCCGCTTCGGCAGGCCGCATCTCATCTCTCCGGCAGGCGTTCGCGCGGCCCCTCGCACAAAGGACTCACCATGAAGACAGCCACCGCCACCGCAGCGCTCCTCGGAGCGGTCCTCGCAGGCGCAGCGCCCGCGGCTCTCGCGGCGCCGGCCGCAGGCGGCCCCGCCGTCGTCGCCCCCGCGCAGAGCGCCGCCCAGAGGACGGGCGCGGGCCAGGTTCCCACCTGGAGCCAGTTCAAGCAGGGGACCTACAGGGACGCGGACGGCCAGTACATCGTGGACGGGGACATCCCCGTGAGCGGCAGCCTGGCCCTCAAGAAGTTCTATGAGGCAGTGAGCACCACGCCCTCCGCGCCCGCCCCGGGAGACCTCATCGCCAACACCTCCAGCGGCGTGATGACGCTGTGGACAGCCACGCAGGCCCGCAGCCTCACGTACTGCGTCTCGGACAGGTTCGGCTCGCGCAAGTCCAGCGTGGTCTCCGCCATGAAGGGCGGGGCGGCGCTGTGGCAGGGCGCGTCCTCCGGCATTCGCTTCTCCTACGTGCCGAGCCAGGACGGCAACTGCACCACGAGCAACTCCCAGGTGGCCTTCTCGGTGGAGCCGGCGAACACCACCCAGTACATCGCCCGTGCGTTCTTCCCGAACACCCCGAAGTACCAGCGCAACATCCTCGTGACCCCGAGCCTGACCACCTCAGGCTGGGCGCCCTCGAACATCATCGGGCACGAGATGGGCCACGTCCTGGGCTTCCGCCACGAGCACACGCGCCCCGAGGCCGGCACGTGCTTCGAGGACAACAGCTGGAAGGCGCTCACCCCGTACGACAGCGTCTCGATCATGCACTACCCGCAGTGCAACGGCGACTCCGAGGACCTCTCCTTCTCCTCCCTTGACCGCCAGGGCGTCCAGCGGGCCTACGGGTACTGATCCCCGCCGGAGCCGCGTCACCCTGCCTGCCGGAATAGTGTGGTCTCCATGAAGAGAGCAGGCATGCGGGGTGCGCGGGCGGTCGTCG
>JAGLBH010000371.1 GCA_018260285.1 Arthrobacter sp.
TCCCTCTATAGCTTCCTCTCTCTCTCTCTTTTTCTTCTTTCTCTCTCTATAACTTCGCATCTCTATGGCTCTCTCTCTCTCTCATTTTCTTCTTTCTCCCTCTATAGTTTCCCCTTTCTCTCTCTCTCTCTCTCTCTCTCTCTATCTCTGGGTCTTTCTTTCTCTATGACCTCTCTCTCTTTCTTTCTGCTTCATTTTGGCTCTTTCTCTCTCTATAGTTTCCTCTCTCTCCCTCTTTTTCTCTCGCTCTCTCTATCTCTCCTTTTTGCCTCTTTTTGGCTCTCTCTCTCTCTCTCTATAGTTTCTCCTCCTTTTCTCTCACTCTCTCTCTAGGGCTCTCTCTGTCATTCTCTCTCTCCCCCTCCTTTTTGTCTCTTTTTGGCTTCTCCCCTCTCTCTCTGTCCTTCTTCCTCTATGGCCTCTCTTTCTCTTTCCTTCTGCTTCATTTTGGCTTTCTCTGTTTCTCTCTCTATGGCTCTCTCTCTCTCTCTCTCTCTCTCCCTCTCTTTCTCGCTTTTTCCTTCTCTATGACTCTGTCTCTCCTTCTTTCTGTCT
>JAGLBH010000372.1 GCA_018260285.1 Arthrobacter sp.
TAGTTAAAGTGAAATGAGCTTCCGAAGTCGATTGAATGCTTTTCCTATTTCTCTTTTCTCTCTCTCTTTATTGCTTTTCTCTCTCTTTCTTTCCTTTCTTATTCTTAATATCTCTCTCTCTCTCTCTCTCTCTCTATCTTTCTCTCCTGTTTCTTTTTTCATTTCAGTCTTTCCATCAATTCTCTCTCTCTCTCTCTTCCTTTTCCTCACTCTCTCTCTCTCTTTGTCTGCCTTTCTGCCTCTGTCTATCTGTACCCGTCTCTTGATTTCTATCTCTCTTTATCTCTATAGATCTATGCTTCGCTGTCTCTCTTTCTAGATTTCTGCCTCTCTGTTTCTCTCACTAGCTCTCTCTCTCTCTCTTTGCCTCTATCTCTTCCTCTCTCCATGTCTTTATCTCTTTCTCTCTCTCTCTCTCTCTATGTCCCCTCTATCTCTTTCTCTCTAGATTTCTGTCTCTCCCTATGTCTCTATCTTTTTCTCTCTAGATTTCTCTCTTTCTCTCTCTCTCGAATTCTCTCCCTCTCTTTGCAGATCTCTGTCTC
>JAGLBH010000373.1 GCA_018260285.1 Arthrobacter sp.
TGGCCTGTTGTAGAAACACTATATTGCACCGAGTATCCAGGTTGTCCTGGTCGGCTTGGCTGTCCTGGTGTTTTAGGAAAACCAGGTTGCCCTGGCGATCCAGGTTGCCCTGGTTGTCCGGGTTGCCCTGGTTGTCCGGGTTGGCCTGGTGTAGAAACACTATGTTGCACCGAGTATCCAGGTTGTCCTGATACTCTAGCCTGCCCCGAGACTCTTGGCTGTCCTGGTGGTCTTGGCATACCAGGTTGCCCTGGATATCCTGGTTGCCCTGGCGATCCAGGTTGCCCTGTTGTAGAAACACTATATTGCACCGAGTATCCAGGTTGTCCTGGTCGGCTTGGCTGTCCAGGTGTTGTTGGAAAACCAGGTTGCCCTGGCGATCCCGGTTGCCCTTGTTGTCCGGGTTGGCCTGGTGTAGAAACACTATGTTGCACTGAGTATCCAGGTTGTCCTGGTCGGCTTGGCTGTCCTGGTGTTGTAGAAAATCCATGTTGCCCCGGCGATCCAGGTTGCCCTGGCGATCCAGGTTGCCCTGGTTGTCCG
>JAGLBH010000374.1 GCA_018260285.1 Arthrobacter sp.
TAGAGAGAGAAAAAAAAAGAAAAAGGTTTAGAGAAAGAGAAATAGAAATAAAGAGAGAGAAAAAGCCAAAGAGAAAGAGGGAAAAAGAAATAGTAATAGAGAGAGAAAGAAAGAGATTTAGAGAGAGAGAGAGAGGAAAAAAATAGTAATAGAGAGAGAGAGAGAGAAATCTAGAGAGAGAGAGAGTGAGAGAGAGAAATTTAGAGAGAGAGAGAGAGAGGAAAAAAGTAGTAATAGAGAGAGAGAGAGAAAGATTTAGAGAGAGAGATTTAGAGAGACAGAGAGTGAGAGAAATTTAGAGAGAGAGAGAGGAAAAAAGTAGTAATAGAGAGAGAGAGAGAGAGAGTGAGAGAAATTTAGAGAGAGAGAGAGATTTAGAGAGAGAGTGAGAGAGATTTAGAGAGAGAGAGGAAAAAAATAGTAATAGAGAGAGGAAGAAATCTAGAGGGAGAAAAAACCAGAGAGACAAAGAGAGAGGGAGAGAGAGATTTAAAAAGAGAGAAAGCGAGAGAGAGCGAACCAGAGAGACAGTGAGGGAG
>JAGLBH010000375.1:0-269 GCA_018260285.1 Arthrobacter sp.
TTCTCCTATCAACTTTTCCGCATACTTTTGAACGGCCGGAGGCGTGTTTTTGATCTTCCGGTACATGAGAGGCTGCGTGAACATGGGTTCGTCGATTTCGTTGTGACCGTTTCTTCGGTAGCAGACGATGTCGATGACCACATCTTTGTGGAAAGTCGCCCTCCATTCCGCGGCAATGTTGCACACGTGTATCACACTTTCGGGATCGTCCGAATTCACGTGGAAAATGGGAGCGTTGACAACCCGAGCCACATCTGAGTCGGATCAAT
>JAGLBH010000375.1:279-539 GCA_018260285.1 Arthrobacter sp.
CGAATTACTCGGAAAAGAGAGGAGAGAAGAAAGGGATAGGGGGTATGAATGGAAGGTTCGATTGATTACCGGTGCAATAAGCGGAGGATCTCGAATATCGAGGATCGGTCGTGAAACCGATCTGGTTGTTGACGATGATGTGAACGGTTCCGTGGGTCGTGTAGTCCGGAAGATCTGACAAGTGGAAGGTTTCATAAACCACTCCCTGTCCGGCGAAAGCGGCATCTCCATGCAGAAGCATCGACATCACCTGAAATCGA
>JAGLBH010000376.1 GCA_018260285.1 Arthrobacter sp.
AGAATCGGCCCGGACAGCTTGGAGAAGTACCTCCGCCGCTGGAGCGCCGTGCAGAGGCAGTCCTTGAAGAGGGAGCCGTCCATGCCGCAGGGGCAGGGGTTGCAGGCGAGCACCAGCTGGAACCGGGCGGGGAGCACTGCCGTGCCCTTGGCTCGGTGCAGGTGGATCACACCGCTCTCCAGGGGCTGGCGCAGGCCTTCAAGACACCGCCGGTCGAACTCGCACGCCTCATCCATGAAGAGGATTCCCCGGTGGGCCCTCGAGGCAGCGCCGGGCCTGATGACCGCCGCCCCGCCCCCGAGGACCGCCGAGGGGCTCGAGGTGTGATGCGGGCGCTCGACCGGCGGGCGAAGCGTCATCCTCGGCGCCGCCCCGGTTCCGCTGGCGGAGTGGATGGCGGCCACCTCCAGGGCCTGCTCGCTTGTCAGGCGAGGCAGAATCGTGGGCATGCGCTCGGCGATCATGGACTTCCCCGAGCCTGGCGGCCCCACGAGCAGCAGGTGGTGTCCCCCGGCCGCAGCCACCACCGCGGCCTCACA
>JAGLBH010000377.1 GCA_018260285.1 Arthrobacter sp.
GACAGACAGATGTAAAGAGAGAGAGAGAGAGACAGACAGACAGACAGATCAGAGGTATAGAGATAGAGAGAGAGAGACAGATCAGAGGTATAGAGAGAGAGAGAGAGATCAGAAATATAGAGAAAGAGAGAGAGACACATCAGTATAGAGAAAGAGAGAGAGAGAGAGAGCCAGATTATCAGAAATATAGAGAAAGAGAGAGAGACAGATCAGAGGTATAGAGAGAGAGAGAACGCCAGAGATCAGAGGTATAGAGAAGGAGAGAGAGAGAGAGAGAGATCAGAATTATATAGAAAGAGAGAGAGAGCTACAGATATGTGGTATTGTGATAGAGAGTGAGATCTGATTTTTTGTGAGAGAGAGAGAGAGAGAGATATATAGAGATAGAGAGAGAGAGAGAGAGCCAGATTATCAGAAATATAGAGAAAGAGAGAGAGGCAGATCAGAGATATATATAGAGAGAGAGGGCGCCAGAGATCAGAGGTATAGAGAAGGAGAGAGAGAGAGATCAGAATTGTAGAGAAGGAGAGAGAGAGC
>JAGLBH010000378.1 GCA_018260285.1 Arthrobacter sp.
AGCGAAAGGAAAAGACCTAGAGAGAGAGAGAGAGCGAAAGAAAAAAACCTAGAGAGAGAGAGAGAGAGGGAAAGGAAAAGACCTAGAGAGAGAGAGAGAGAGAGAGAGAGAGCGAAAGGAAAAGACCTAGAGAGAGAGAGAGAGAGAGCGAAAGGAAAAGACCTAGAGAGAGAGAGAGCGAAAGAAAAAAACCTAGAGAGAGAGAGAGCGAAAGGAAAAGACCTAGAGAGAGAGAGAGAGCGAAAGGAAAAGACCTAGAGAGAGAGAGAGAGAGCTAAAGGAAAAGACCTAGAGAGAGAGAGCGAAAGGAAAAGACCTAGAGAGAGAGAGCGAAAGGAAAAGACCTAGAGAGAGAGCGCGAAAAGAAAAGACCTAGAGAGAGAGAGAGAGAGAGAGAGAGAGAGAGTGAGAGTGAAATGAAGAGAGCTAGAGAGAAAGAAAATGAAATGGAGAGCTAGAGAGAGAAAAAGAGAGTGTGAAAGAGAAAGAGCTGGAGAGAGAGAGAGAGAGAGAGAGCGAAAGGAAAAGACCTGGA
>JAGLBH010000379.1 GCA_018260285.1 Arthrobacter sp.
CATTTTTCGTTTATAATTTGCTTTCTGCTTTTTTTTTATAACAAATAATAAATGTTTACTGCTTTATCAATTGAAATTTAGCGTTGAAGTCTTTATTTCTATTTTTTTTTCTCTCTCTGCCTTCCTTTCTATGGCTCTCTCTCTCTCTCTCTATTGTTCTCTCTCCATCTCTCTCTGCCTTTTTGCCTACGGCTCTCTCTCTCTTTCTCTCTCGCTCTCTCTCTCTCTCTCTCTCTGTCTCTCTATTATGGCTCTCTTTCTCTCGTTCTCTCTCTCTCTCTCTGTCTCTCTATTATGGCTCTTTCTTTCTCTCTCTCTCTGTCTCTATTATGGCTCTCTTTCTCTCTCTCTCTCTCTCGCTCTGCCTCCATTATGGCGCTCTCTCTGCCTTTCTTTCTATGGCTCTCTCTCTCTCTCTCTCTCTCTCTGGTTCTCTCTCCATCTCTCTCTGCCTTTTTGCTTATGTCTTTCTCTCTCTGCCATTTTGCCTGTAGCTCTTTCTCTCTGCCTTTCTGTCTATGGCTCTCTCTCTCT
>JAGLBH010000037.1:0-7704 GCA_018260285.1 Arthrobacter sp.
GCCATGAGCACCGCGGGCGACGTGGAGGCCACGGCCGGCATGTTGTGGTGCTCCGCCACCCAGAAGCGCGAGAGGCCGGCGCGATCCGCCCACTGGGCATAGGCCGTCGTCGCGCGGAGAGCGTCCGCGCTGGTGCGGCCCTCAGAGACGGAGGCCAGGTCAAGAAGTCCGAGTTCGATGGTCGTCACCCCATGGGCAACGCGCACGGCTCCCGAAACATTCCGCCGGAGGGCTCGTGCGTCAGAGGGCGTGGGCCGCCCGGACGGAGGCCGCGACCATGACCTGGATGCCGACGTCCAGCGCCCGCTCGTCCGGGGTGTAGTCCCCGCGGTGCAGGTCGTACGTCTCCCCTCCCGGCGTGCGGGTGCCGAGGCGGAACATCGAGCCGCTCACGGCCTGGGTCATCCAGGCGAAGTCCTCACCGCCCATCGACTGCGGGGTGAGCACCACGGCCTGCGGGCCGAGCTGGGCGCGGGCGGCCTCCTCGATGAGAAGGGTCTGCTCCTCGCTGTTGACCACCGGGGGAACGCCCCGCACGTGGTCGAGGGCCACGTCTACGCTGAACGGCGTGGCCAGCTGGCGCACCACCATGTCCAGGAGGTCGCCGGAGGCCTCCCACGCCTCGGAGTCCAGGCAGCGCATGGTTCCCGCGAGCGTTCCGTGGGAGGGGATCTGGTTGGGGGCGCTGCCCGCGGAGATCTGGCCCCAGACCACGGAGACGCCGCTGCGGGCGTCCACACGGCGGGCCAGGACGGCCGGCACGTTGGCCGCGAGGAACGCGAGAGCCTGGACAAGGTCCTCGGTGAGCTGCGGGCGGGAGGTGTGCCCGCCTCGCCCCGTCAGGGCGATGCGGATCGTGTCCGACGCCGACGTGATGGCGCCGATGCGCGTGCCCACCTGGCCGACGTCGATCCGCGGATCGCAGTGCAGCGCGAGGACGGCCGGCAGGGGGTCGAGAATGCCCTGGGCGATGACCTTCTTGGCCCCGCCGGGAATGAGCTCCTCGGCCGGCTGGAAGATGACGCGCACGGTCGCGGGCAGCGGAGAGCGCCTGTGTAGCTCCGCCAGCGCCAGGGCCGTGCCGAACATGACCGACGTGTGGATGTCGTGCCCGCACGCGTGCGCACGGCCCTCGACGGTCGAGGCATAGGGAAGCCCCGTCTCCTCCGTCACAGGAAGCGCGTCGATGTCCCCGCGCAGCCCCAGCGCGAAGGGCCCCTCGCCGACGTCGACGAACGCGCCCGTCCCCTCCAGCCGCACAGGGCTCAGACCGTGCGCCTCGAGGGCGGCCACAATCTGGTCCGTGGTCCTGAACTCCTGGAAGGAGAGCTCGGGGTGCGCGTGAAGGTCCCGGCGGAAGGCGTGGGCGGTCTCGCTCAGCGCCTCACAGACAGCTGTGATCTCGGCGGGGGTCGGCTGGTGCCCGGCAGGGGGCGTGGACGTGGGGCTCACAGGACGTCAGTGTCTCCTTGGGACTTCCAATGCGCGACGGCGGCCTTGACAGACTGCGCGTGCTCCTTGGTCGTGATCAGCAGGGCGTCGGGGGTGTCGACGACGACGACGTCGTCGATGCCGATGAGGGCGATGACGCGGTTCGTGTCAGAGACCACGATCCCCCCGCTCGACTTGTCACTGTACACACGCTTGCTGTCGCCGAGAATCGTGACGGACTCGTTGTCCACAGCGTGGTTGAGACGGGCCATGGCGGCGAAGTCTCCCACGTCGTCCCAGTCGAACGTCCCGGGAATCACGGCGACGTCGCCGACGGCCGCTGCGGGCTCAGCCACGGCGTAGTCGATGGCGATCTTGGGGAGGGTGGGCCAGACGCGGCTCGTGACGGCCTCCTGCTCCTCGGTGCCCCAGGCGTCGGCGATCTCCATGAGCCCGGTGTACAGCGCCGGCTCGTTGGCCTCGATGTGCTTGAGCATGAGGGAGACCGGGGCCACGAACATCCCAGCGTTCCAGGAGTAGCTGCCGTCTGCCACGTAGGCCTGGGCCGTCTTCTCGTCCGGCTTCTCGACGAACTCCATGACGTGGTGGGCGTGCGGGGCGCCCTCGATCTTGAGGTTTCTGCCCTGGCGGATGTAGCCGAAGCCCGTGGACGGGTGCGTGGGGGTGATGCCGATCGTGACGACCTTCCCCGTGGCCGCGGTGGCGACAGCCTCACGGATGGCCTCCTGGAAGACCTCGATGGGCTGGATGATGTGGTCGGCGGCGAAGGAGCCCATGATGATCTCCGGGTCCCGCTTGAAGAGGATCGCCGCGGCGAGGCCGATGGCGGCCGCGGAGTCCTTCGGCTCGGACTCGAGGATGATGTTCTCCGCGGTGATCTCGGGAAGCTGCGCGCAGACGGCCTCCTGGTGCGACTCGCCTGTGACAACCATCACACGAGTGTCGCTCAGACCCACCAGGCGCTCGAACGTCGCCCGGATCAGCGTGCTGCCCGAGCCCGTGAGGTCATGGAGGAACTTCGGCGCTGCCGCGCGGGAAAGGGGCCAGAGCCGGGTGCCCACCCCTCCGGCCGGGATGACTGCGTAAAAACGTGACATGGGCGTTGCGGAATCAGGGGAAAGGGAATCGCTCATAACTGGACATAGTACCGGGAAGGGCCCTGAATTGAATAAGGGTATGAAGGAGCATAGATTTGGGAGAGAGCATTGTGCTCTCGCGCCGGTGGATGTATGCGCAGCACCCTGTGCAACCGCCGCCGTTGGTCCTTGGGAGGTTAATTCAGTGTCGAAGACACCAAATGGCGGCACGCTTTATCGCGGCCGCGAAGGCATGTGGTCCTGGGTAGGCCACCGAGTCACCGGCGTGGTGATTTTCTTTTTCCTGCTGGTGCACGTTCTGGACACATCGCTCGTCCGCGTGGCACCCGAAGCGTATGACGCCGTGATCGGCACCTACAAGACCTGGTACATGGCTCTGGGAGAGACCGGTCTTGTGGCCGCCATCCTCTTCCACGCCCTGAACGGCGTCCGCATCATCCTGGTGGACTTCTGGAAGCAGGGTCCGAAGTACCAGCGCCAGATGCTCTGGGCTGTTCTCGGCCTGTGGCTGGTGCTCTTCGGAGGATTCGCCATCCGCCACCTGACCCTGGCATTCGGAGGACACTAAATTGAGCACCATCGAAGCTCCCCGCGCTCGCCGCGTCGGGCCTGAGTACACCCGCAACACTGTCTCCAAGGGCAACTTCGAGATGCTGGCATGGCTCTTCATGCGGCTCTCCGGCGTCGTCCTCGTGGTCCTCATCTTCGTTCACCTCTTTGTGAACCTGCTGGCCGGGGACGGCGTTCACGCCATCGACTTCGGCTTCGTGGCCGCCAAGTGGGCCAACCCGGTCTGGCAGTTCTGGGACCTGGTCATGCTGTGGCTCGCCATGCTGCACGGCACGAACGGCGTTCGCACCATCATCAACGACTACGCCGAGAAGGACTCCACCCGCTTGGCACTCAAGACGGCCCTCTACATCGCTTCGGGCGTCGTCATCATCCTCGGAACGCTCGTGATCTTCACGTTCGATCCGTGCGCACTGAACGCATCAGGACAGCCCCTCCCGGGCTCATTCTGCCCCAGCAAGTAGTCACCACTGAGAGCGGCCCCGCACACGCGGGGCGCTTCAGTTAGAGAAAGAGCACACCTCAATGCAGGTCCACAAGTATGACGTCGTCATCGTCGGCGCAGGCGGCGCCGGCATGCGCGCCGCAATCGAGTCCGGACAGCGCGCTCGCACTGCCGTTCTGACCAAGCTCTACCCCACCCGCTCCCACACGGGCGCGGCCCAGGGCGGCATGTGCGCAGCACTCGCCAACGTCGAAGAGGACAACTGGGAGTGGCACACCTTTGACACGGTCAAGGGCGGCGACTACCTCGTTGACCAGGACGCCGCCGAGGTCATGGCCAAGGAGGCCATCGACGCGGTGCTCGACCTGGAGAAGATGGGTCTTCCCTTCAACCGCACCCCGGAGGGCCGGATCGACCAGCGCCGCTTCGGCGGACACACCCGCAACCACGGCGAGGCCGCCGTGCGCCGCGCCTGCTATGCGGCTGACCGCACGGGCCACATGATCCTCCAGACGCTCTACCAGAACTGCGTCAAGCACAACGTCGAGTTCTACAACGAGTACTACGTCCTGGATCTCCTCATGGTCGAGGAGGAGGGCGAGGACGGCAAGAAGCAGAAGCGCGTCGCCGGCGTCGTCTCCTACGACCTCGCCTCGGGCGAGCTCCACGTCTTCCAGGCCAAGTCCGTGGTCTTCGCCTCGGGCGGCGCGGGCAAGGTCTTCAAGACCACCTCGAACGCTCACACCCTGACCGGCGACGGCATGGCCATCGCCTTCCGCCAGGGCCTTCCGCTCGAGGACATGGAGTTCTTCCAGTTCCACCCGACCGGCCTCGCAGGCCTCGGCATCCTCCTCTCCGAGGCTGCCCGCGGCGAGGGCGGCATCCTCCGCAACTCGGAGGGCGAGCGCTTCATGGAGCGCTACGCTCCGACGATCAAGGACCTCGCTCCCCGCGACATCGTGGCCCGCTCGATGGCCAACGAGGTTCGCGAGGGCCGCGGCGCCGGGCCGAACAAGGACTACGTCCTCCTCGACCTGACGCACCTCGAGCCGAAGCACATCGACGAGAAGCTCCCGGACATCACCGAGTTCGCCCGCACCTACCTGGGCGTCGAGCCGTACACGGAGCCGGTCCCCGTCTTCCCGACGGCGCACTACGCCATGGGCGGCATCCCCACCAACGTCAAGGCTGAGGTCCTCCAGGACAACGACACCGTTGTGCCGGGCCTCTACGCCGCCGGCGAGGTGGCCTGCGTGTCCGTGCACGGCTCCAACCGTCTCGGCACCAACTCCCTCCTGGACATCAACGTCTTCGGCAAGCGCGCCGGCATCGCCGCCGCCGAGTACGCCAAGACCGCTGAGTACGTGGAGATCCCGGAGAACCCGACCGCCTTCGTCGAGGACCAGATCGCCATGCTCCGCGCTGCCACCGGCACGGAGAAGGTCGCGGTCATCCGCAAGGAGCTCCAGGACACGATGGACGCCAACATGCAGGTGTTCCGCTCCGAGGAGACCATCCGCGAGGCACTCGCCAAGATCGAGGAGCTGCGCGACCGCTACACGCGCATCGCCATCCAGGACAAGGGCAAGCGCTTCAACCTCGAGCTCCTCGAGGCGATCGAGCTCGGGTTCCTCCTTGACCTCGCCGAGGTCATGACCGTCTCCGCGCTGCACCGCAAGGAGTCCCGCGGCGGCCACTACCGCGAGGACTACCCGAACCGCGACGACGAGAACTTCATGAAGCACAGCATGGTGTACCGCGATCCCTCCGCAGAGATGGAAGGCATCAAGGGCATCCGCTTCGATACCAAGCCGGTGATCTTCACCCGCTACGAGCCGATGGAGCGTAAGTACTGATGAGCCACGTTGCACCTACCGCCCCCGCCGGCGCTGAAGCCGCTGAGCCGGCCAGCAAGGTCGACCTCGGAACGAAGTCCGGTGGCGGCACCGGGGAGATCCCCCAGTTCGACATCACCCTCCGCGTCCGCCGGTACGACCCGGAGTTCTCTGACGAGGCACGCTGGGACGACTACCAGCTGACGATGTTCGGCACGGACCGCGTGCTCGACGCCCTTCACAAGGCCAAGTGGGAAGTGGACGGATCGCTCTCGTTCCGCCGCTCCTGCGCCCACGGCGTGTGCGGCTCCGATGCCATGCGCATCAACGGCCGCAACCGCCTGGCCTGCAAGACCCTGCTCAAGGATCTCGATCTGACGAAGCCGGTCACCGTGGAGCCGATCAAGGGCCTCCCGGTGGAGAAGGACCTCATCGTGGACATGGAGCCGTTCTTCCAGTCCTACCGCGAGATCATGCCGTTCCTCATCTCCAAGGGCGCTGAGCCGACGAAGGAGCGCCTGCAGTCCGCTGAAGAGCGCGCCCGGTTCGACGACACCACGAAGTGCATCCTCTGCGCCGCGTGCACGTCCTCCTGCCCGGTCTTCTGGACCGACGGCCAGTACTTCGGCCCGGCAGCCATCGTCAACGCGCACCGATTCATCTTCGACTCGCGCGACGACGCAGGCGACATGCGCCTGGAGATCCTCAATGACAAGGAAGGCGTGTGGCGCTGCCGCACCACCTTCAACTGCTCCGAGGCATGCCCCCGCGGCATCCAGGTGACCAAGGCGATCGCCGAGGTCAAGCAGGCCATTCTGACCCGCAGCATGTAATTCAGAGCTCGGCTCTCCGACGACGCCGCTCCTCCCCCACTGGCTTTCAGGCCAGGCTGGGAGGGGCGGCGTCGTCGTTGTACCTCCGGATGCGGAGAGGCGCCGCGCCCCGTCGACTCTCGGGCAGGGAACGCCGGGATCCTCCCATCCGCCGGGGGTAGGCTAGTTCCCTGTAAGCCCTGTCTCGAGCTCAGCCTCGCGCGGGCGATCCCCATCGCAGAACAGCACAAGGACCCCACACCATGAACACCACGCTTACGCCGATCGAGCGGGAACTGCTCACCAAGAAGGACGTCCTCTGGCCCCGCATCCATGCGGAGCGCAAGGCCCTCGCCGCGGACCTCGCCAAGCTGACGCCTGCCCAGTGGGCCGCGCAGAGCCTGTGCGAGAAGTGGACTGTCCAGCAGGTGGTGGGCCACCTCATCAGCACGACGCACTCCTCACCCGCTGAGTTCGCCAAGGGCCTCGTCAAGCACAAGCTCAGCTTCTCGGCCATGGCCGAGTCCGCTGCGGATGCCTTCTCCACCGGCCAGCCCGAGCACACCCTCGCCCGCTATGAGGCCGCTGTTCCCACGGAGACGGCTCCTCCCGGGCCGATCGAGTCCTGGCTCGGCGAGACGATTGTCCACGGCGAGGACATCCGCCGCCCGCTGGGCATCAAGCGCTCCTACAGCACCGACGACCTCATGACGATCGCGAACTTCTACAAAAACTCGAACCTCATCATCGGGGCCAAGGACCGCATCAAGGGCTTCCACCTCGTGGCAACAGACGAGGCCTGGTCCGCCGGAAGCGGCCAGGAGGTCAAGGGTCCGCTGCTCTCCCTCATCATGACGATGGTGGGCCGCACCGCATACCTCGACGATCTCTCCGGCGACGGCGCCGAGGCGTTCAAGGCACGCCTCCTCTCCGCCTGACCTCTTTTGACCGCATGCGCCCCCGGTTTCTCGGGGGCGCAGTGCGTTGAGCGGCCTTGCACCCCCGGTTTCTCGGGGGCGCAGTGCGTTGAGTAGCCTTGCACCCCCGGTTTCTCGGGGGCGCAGCGCGTTGAGCGGCCTTGCACCCCTGGTTTCTCGGGGGCGCAGTGCGTTGGACCCCCGACTTTTCAGGGGTGCATCTTCGTACGCCCCCGCTTTCTTGGGGGCCTGAACCACTACACCCCCGGATCTTCCTTACACCCCTGAAAATTCAGGGGGTTTATGGAGGATCCGGGGGTGTTTAGCAAAGGCACGTCGCCTGGTGGATGACCTGAGGGTGGGAAAGCCGCCTCGCTGGCGGTCATCGGCCTGCAGTCCGCGATCTGAAGTCCGCAGCAGCCAGTTCTTCCAAGATCGGAGCCAGGATCCACCCGTGGGGGGCCGGGGCAACGCCACAGACGGCCAGGCAGGGCACCAGCCGGATCCGAAGCCCTGTCCCAATGCATTGCACCCCCGGATCTTCCATACACCCCTGGAAATTCAGGGGGTATATGG
>JAGLBH010000037.1:7714-11624 GCA_018260285.1 Arthrobacter sp.
AGAGTGAGCCCGAGGGAGCCGCAGGAGGGGCGCCCATCAGCCCCGCGAGCGGTCAGGCCTAGCGGCCCCAAGCCCAGGCGGCCCCGTCAGCCCGTGAGTCCCGCAGGGCCCGTCAGGCCAGGCGGGCCTTGTTCGCCTTGGAGCGGCGGCGGAGGGAGGGCTTGTGCGGGGACATGTAGCTTTCCTCGCGCAGCTCCTCGTCTGCGGCAAGCACGCGCCCTGCGGCCGTCGAGAGCAGGTAGACCTGGCTCAGGAAGTAGAACCAGACGAACAGGCCCAGGATCACGGCGAAGGGGGCGAGCAGCGGCTTGTTGGCCACTCCCCCGATGAGCTGTGCGGAGAAGATGCGCAGCAGCGAGGAGCCCAGCCCCGCGATGAGGGCCGCGATGAACATGGCCTTCTTGGGCATGTGGACGCCCGAGGCGATCTTGAAGAGGACGATCGCCACGATCATGTCCAGAACGAGCATGACGATGAAGCCGAGCGCCTGGATGACGAACTCCGCGAAACCGGACTCCAGGTGGAGCGCGTTGAGGATGATCTGGGTGGCGCCCGTGATGACCGCGCCCAGGGCGGTGGTCAGGATGAGGGCCACGCCCAGGAGAAGCAGCGTGCCGAGGTCCTTGAGCTTGAGGAGCACCGGGTTGCCCTCCAGCGGGCCCACCCCGTAGACGCCCCTCATGCCCTGGCGAAGGCCGTTGATCCAGCCCAGCGACGTCAAGAGCGAGGTGAGCAGCGAGATGGCCAGGGCCCAGCTGTAGCCGCCGGAGTTGCTGAAGAGCTGCTCCTTCGTGGCCAGGCCGCCGTTGCCCGTGTCAATGAGGTTGGGGACCGACTTGGCCACGGCCGAGACGACCTGGTCCTGCAGCTGCGTGTTCCCTGCGGCGACAATGCCGAAGATCGAGAACCCGGCCACGAGAAGGGCCGCCACCGAGAAGAACATGTTGTAGGCGCTGCCTGCGGCCATGACCGGGCCGAACCGGCGGTTGTAGAGACCGAAGATGCGCATCGGGAGTGTCGCGTTGAGCTGGGCCAGCAGGAGCTGGATCTTCGGCATGAGGGTCTTCTCGCCGTCGCGCTCGGCCTTGCTCAGGGCAGTCTTCTTCTCCAGGACGGCCACCTGGAGCTCGGCGTCATTGAGGGGGGAAGGCTTGTCGTTCTGAGCCTTCTCCTGGGCGGGAAGCGGCTTGCGCTCGCTGCGAAGTTTGCGGGGAGTTGCCAAGGGGGATCTCTTCTCGGTGTTCCCAGCGTCCGCTGGGGAGTTGTCGGTATAGCCCAATCGTATCGACCGGGAAGCTCTCGTCGAACTCGCGGCCCCGGGAGACCGCGTGTTCCAGCTCCTCGTCGGTTCCGGGATAGACGAGGGTCACATGGGGGACGTACTCGAACGCCGGCGTGTGGGCGAGCGGGCCTGAGCTCACGAGCCGAGCCAGCTCCGCGAGCGGCGCCTCCCCCTCCGTGACGCTGAGGTAGGCCACCGGGGAGAGCGGGGCGAACGTGCGAGCCTCCCCCAGGGCCACCGTGAACGGCTCGACGGCCCGAGCGGCCCGCGCCACGTGGTCCCGAACCTCGGTCCACCGCTCTTCGGCCGTGCGGCACAGATCCGGCCGCGAGGCGTCCACGGACAAGAGCGTGATGTGCGGCGGCGAGAGCTCCTCAACGACCCCCAGCGCGCGCTGGAGCGCCCTCACCCGGCTCGCGGCGGGCTCGGGCAGGGTGACGACGACGCCGATGCTCACGCCGCTGAGCCCTCTGCTGCTCCGTTGCCCACGGTCAGCGCGAGGGAAGCAGGCCTGCGGCGTCGTACACGGACGTCAGAGTCGCGGAGGCGACCGCGCGCGCCTTGTCCCGGCCGACGGCCAGCATGCGGTCCAGCTCCGCCGGGTCGGCGAGGAGCTCCTGGGCGCGCTCGCGAATGGGGGCGACCTCGGCCACGACGGCCTCGGCGACAGCCACCTTGAGGTGCCCGTACATCTTGCCCGCGAACTCCTCCTCGATGGCCGACAGGGACTTGCCCGTGACCGCCGCGTAGATGTCCATGAGGCTCGAGACGCCGGGCTTGGAGGCGCGGTCGAAGCGGACCTCGGAGCCGTCGTCCGTCACGGCGGACTTGATGCGCTTGGCGATGACCTTGTCCGAGTCGAGAATGTCGATACGCCCGTTGGGCGACTCGGCGGACTTGGACATCTTGGCCGTCGGGTTCTGCAGGTCGTAGACCCGCGCGCCGGAGGCCGGAATGGACGGCTGCGGCACGGTGAAGACCTCGCCGAAGCGGGAGTTGAAGCGCTGGGCCAGGTCGCGCGTCAGCTCGACGTGCTGCTTCTGGTCGTCCCCGACGGGCACGAAGTTCGGCTGGTAGAGCAGGATGTCCGCGGCCATGAGGATCGGGTAGGTGAAGAGGCCCACGTTGGCGGCGTCCGCCCCGCCCTTGGCGGACTTGTCCTTGAACTGCGTCATGCGCGAGGCCTCGCCGAAGCCGGTCAGGCAGCTGAGGACCCACATGAGCTCCGCGTGCTCCGGCACGTGGGACTGGACGAAGAGCGTGGACTTCTCCACGTCGATCCCGCCCGCGATGTACTGGGCCACCGTGGTCCGGGTGCGCTCCGCCAGGACCTTCGGGTCGTAGTTGCCCGCCGTCAGGGCGTGCAGGTCCGGGATGAAGAAGAAGTTCTCCTGGCTGTCCTGGGACTGGACCCAGGGGCGGAGGGCTCCGAGGTAGTTCCCGAGGTGCAGGGAGTCTGCGCTCGGCTGCATCCCGGAGAGAACGCGGGGCTTCTCAGTCATATCTGGATCCTTAGAACTGGTAGTCGACGACGAGGGGGGCGTGATCGGTGAAGCGGGTGTCCCAGCGGGCGCCGCGGTCCACCGAGAAGCGGGCCGCCTTCTCCGCGAGGGCGGGTGAGGCCATGTGGTAGTCGATGCGCCAGCCGGTGTTGTTCTCGAAGGCCTGTCCGCGCTGCGACCACCAGGTGTAGGGGCCGTCGACGTCGCCCGCGAGGCCGCGGACCACGTCCCGGTAGCCGATCTCCCCGAAGAAGCGGTCGAAGTACGCACGCTCCTCCGGCAGGAAGCCGGCCTTCTTGCGGTTGGCCCGCCAGTTCTTGATGTCCCGCTCCGTGTGGCCCACGTTGAGGTCTCCGAGCACGAGGGCGTGGTCCGCCCCTGCGGCCAGCGCGGGAAGCCGCTCAATCATGCCGTCGAGGAACCGGTACTTGTCAGCCTGCTTGGGGGTGTCCGCCTCACCCGAGTGGACGTAGGCGCTGACGACGCTCAGGCGCTCGCCGCAGATCTGGAAGTCAGCCTCGACCCACCGTCCCGACGAGGCGAAGTACTCCTCGCCGATTCCGGTCCGCAGGTCGGTCGGCTCGAGCTCCGCGCGGGAGAGAAGGGCGACGCCGGCGCGCCCCTTGTCCGAGGCCTCCGCATGGTGGATGTGCCATTCGGGGCCGAAGAACTCGCGGAGAATCGCGTCCGGAGCGCGCACCTCCTGGAGGGCGAGGATGTCCACGCCGCGGTTCTCCAGCCAGTAGGGCATGCCCTTGCGCCAGGCGGCCCGGATGCCGTTGACGTTCACGCTGGCGATGCGCAGCGTGCCCTCCGGCTTGGGAAGGTGCTCGGGGGCTGCCTGGACGGTCGCCGGGTCCACGTCCTCGAGCGTCAGGTCCTTGGCGGCCTTGCCGTTGGCGCCCAGCTTCGGGGGCAGCTTGGGGCGGGCGGGGGCCTTCGGCGTCGTCGTCTCCGTCACGTCCTGCGCCATGTCAGAGCACCGTGCCCGTGATCGTCTCGGAGGAGGTGTCTCCCGAGCTCGTGCGGCGGGAGTGGCGGTCGGGGCGGAGCATGTCCCGCGCGTTGGACGCGGTGATCTCGATGGTCTCGAGGGCGCGGTTGACCATGTCCTCGTCGGCGGCAG
>JAGLBH010000380.1 GCA_018260285.1 Arthrobacter sp.
AGAGAGGGTAGGACTAGAAGCAAAATAGATTCTAGCCAAAAGTAGATTTAGAAGTTGTGGTCGTCCTGCGTCAGAATAAGAAACTTTTCCAAAACTCAAGTTCTCTCTCCCTTTTTGTCTTTCTGTCTCTCTCTCTAAATCTCTCTCTGTCTCTCACTCTAGATCTCTCTGTCTCTCTCTCTAAATCTCTCTCTGTCTCTCACTCTAGATCTCTCTGTCTCTCTCTTTCTGCCTCTCTGTCTCTCACTCTAGATCTCTCTGTCTCTCTCTTTCTGTCTCTCTGTCTCTCTCTTTCTCTCTCTCCCTCTCTCTCTGAATCTTTCTGTCTCTCTGTCTCTCTCTCTCTGGATGTCTCTCTCTCTCTCTCTCTCTCTCTCTCTCTGAATCTTTCTGTCTCCCTGTCTCTCTCTCTCTCTCTCTAAATCTCTAAATCTCTGTGTCTCTCTTTCTGTCTCTCTCTCTCTGTCTCTCTTTGTCTCTTTCTCTCTCTCTGTCTCTCTTTGTCTCTTTCTCTCTCTCTCTCTCTGTCT
>JAGLBH010000381.1 GCA_018260285.1 Arthrobacter sp.
ATTTCTGTCTTCTTCTGCTAAAAAAAAAGACTGTGGGTTGAAATTCTGCGGGTTGGTTTGGTTTTAACAAATTAATTTTCTTCAGGTTCTCCTCCAAAAAAAATGTTTTCTCTCTCTCTTCTCTCTACACCTCTCTCTCACTCTCTCTACACTCTCTCTCTCTACACCCTCTCTCTCTTTACACCCTCTCTCTCTCTCTCTATCACCCTCCCTCTTTCTACATCTTTTCTCTCTGTCTCTCTCTTTCTCTCTCTCTCTTCCTCTCTACATCTTTTCTCTCTCTCTCTCTCTCTCTACATCTTTTCTCTCTCTCTCTCTCTACATCTTGTCTCTCTGTCTCTTTCTCTCTACATCTTTTTTCTCTCTCTCTCTACATCTTGTCTCTCTGTCTCTTTCTCTCTACATCTTTTCTCTCTCTCTCTCTACATCTTTTCCCTCTGCCTCTCTTTCTACCTCTTTTCTCTCTCTCTCTCTCTCTCTCTCTCTCTCTACATCTTGTCTCTCTGTCTCTTTCTCTCTACATCTTTT
>JAGLBH010000382.1:0-272 GCA_018260285.1 Arthrobacter sp.
ACAGGAAATAAATAAAAGTAGAATCAGAAGAAAAGGAGCTTATTTAGAATTAGAAAGAAATAAGAAGAATTCAAAAAGAGCAGAAGTAAAAGATGGAAGAATTGAGGAAGAATATAATTAGAAGAAAGAAGATTAGAATGAGAAAAAAGAAGAATTAAAGAATAGATCTTCTAATAATTAATTAGAAGTTCTATTCTTTAATTCTTCTTTATATCTTCTTTATATATAGATTAGATCTTCTAATAATTAATTAGAAGATCTAATTTTTAATT
>JAGLBH010000382.1:282-528 GCA_018260285.1 Arthrobacter sp.
GAAAAGAAAGAAGAATAAAATTAGAAGAAAAGAGAACAGAATTAGAAAAAAAATGAGAATTTATGAAGAAAAGAAGTTAAAGACGAAAGAATTGAAGAAGAACAGAGTTAGAAGAAAGAAGATTAGAATGAGAAAAAACAAGAATTAAAAAATATATTGAGAAAAACAAGAATTAAATAAGAATAGAATTATAAGAAAGAAGAATAAAATTAAAAGATCGAAGAATTGAACAGAATTAGAAGAAAG
>JAGLBH010000383.1 GCA_018260285.1 Arthrobacter sp.
TCTCTCTCTGAATCTCTCTCTCTCTCTCTGAATCTCTCTATATCTCTCTCTATCTCTATCTCTCTCTCTCTGAATCTCTCTCTCTAAATCTCTCTCATTCTCTCTCTCTCTGAATATCTCTGTCTCTCTCTCTCTCTCTCTCATTCTCTTTCTCTCTGAAGCCCTCATTCCCTGTCTCTCATTCCTTCTCTCTCTCTCTGGATGTCTGTCGCTCTCTAGATCTCTCTCTCTCTCTGTCTCTGGATCTCTCTTTCTCTCATTCCCTCTCTCTCTGTCTGGATCTCTCTCTCTCTAAATCTCTCTCTCATTTCCTTTCTCTCTGAATTTCTCTCATTCTCTCTCTCTCAATCCTTCTCTCTCTCTCTCTGGATCTCCCTCTCTCTTTCTCTCTCTCTCTTTCTCCCTCTCTCTCTTTTTCTCTCTCTCTCTACATATCTCTCTCTATCTCTCTCTCTCTCTCTATATCTCTCTATATCTCTAAATATATCTAAACAGAACACACACAAGCACTAAAACACTCTCTAGCT
>JAGLBH010000384.1 GCA_018260285.1 Arthrobacter sp.
GACTGGCTGTGACCCGTGGGGCCAAGGAAAACTGCCCCGCCCTCGGCTACAAGGAATCTCCCCCGGGACTGCCCATTCCGCGTTTTGTGTGTTTTCATGCTGCTGCCACGTTTTTTTCTCTCTCTCTCTCTCTAAAGGTTACCTGCGACCATTATCACTTCCCGTTACTTTTCGGTTTTTACCTTTCTCTCTTTCTTCTCTCTGCCCTCGTTCTCTCTCTCTCTCTCTCTACATCTCTTTCTTTCTCTCTCTACATCTCTCTCTCTCTCTCTCTCTCTCTATACATCTCTTTCTTTCTCTCTTTATCTCTCTCTCTCTCTATATCTCTCTCTACATCTCTTTCTCTCTCTCTCTATATCTCTCTCTATATCTCTCTCTACATTTCTCCCTCTCTCTATATCTCTCTCTACATCTCTCTCTCTCTCTATATATCTTTCTTTACATCTCTTTCTCTCTCTCTCTCTCTCTCTCTACATCTCTATATCTCTCTCTACATTTCTCTCTCTCTCTATATTTCTCTCTACATT
>JAGLBH010000385.1 GCA_018260285.1 Arthrobacter sp.
TTTCTATTAATATATATTTCTCTACATTCTACTTCTCTATATAACTCTATCGCTCTCTCTCTCATTCACTCACTCTCTTTATCTATCTATCTATCTACTTCTTTCTTTCTCTATACCTTTACCACTTTACTTCTCTCTCTCACTCTCTACCTCTACCCATTCTCCATACCTCTAATGCTCTCTCTCTATGTCAAGCATCCTTTCTCTATCTTTAGCTCTCTCTCTCTCTTTCTCTCTCACTCTCTACCTCTACTCATTCTCCATACCTCTATTGCGCTCTCTCTATGTAAACCATTCTCTCTCTATCTTTAGCGCTCTCTCTCTCTCTCTCTCATTCTACCTCTACTCATTCTCCACACCTCTATTGCGCTCTCTCTCTCTCTCTCCATCTCTCTCTCATTCTACCTCTACTCATTCTCCACACCTATATTGTCAACCACCCTCTCTATCTTTAGCGCTCTCTCTCTCTCTCTCTCTCTTTGCTTTCCACCACATTTGCGGTTTTCTTTTTTTTTTGAAATGCTTC
>JAGLBH010000386.1 GCA_018260285.1 Arthrobacter sp.
CTCTCCCAATGCTTTATCCTTCTGTTTAAGCTCTCTCTCAGTCTTTATGCTCTCTATTCTCTCTCCCTTCTCTCCCAATGCTCTATCTTTCTTTTTAAGCTCTCTGTTCTCTTTCTCTTTCTCTCTCTCTCTCTCTCTACGCTCTCTGTTCTCTCTTCCTATTCTTTCAATGCTCTATCTTTTTCTTTGTGCTCTCTCTCTCTCTCTCTCTCTCTTTCTATGCTCTCTGTTCTATCCCAATACTATTTTTCTATTTATGTCTCTCTCTCTCTCTCTCTATGCTCTCTGTTCTCTCTCCCTTTTCTCCCAATGCTCTCTTTCTCTTTAAGCTCTCTCTATCTCTCTATGCTCTCTGTTCTCTCTCCCTATTCTTTAATGCTCTATCTTTCTCTTTTTGCTCTCTCTCTTTCTACGCTCTCTGTTCTCTTTCCCAATGCTATCTTTCTATTTATGCTCCCTGTTCTCTCTCCCTTCTCTCCTAATGCTCTTATCTTTCTCTTTAAGCTCTCTCTCTCTCTCTCT
>JAGLBH010000387.1 GCA_018260285.1 Arthrobacter sp.
TCTTTATCTCTCTGCCTCACTCTCTACTGCTCTCTCTCTCTACTGCTTTCTCTCTCTCACTCTCTACTGCTCTCTCTCTCTACTGCTTTCTCTCTCTCTCTCACTCTCTCACTCTCTACTGCTTTCTCTCTCTGTCTCACTCTCTCACTCTCTACTGCTTTCTCTCTCACTCTCTCACTCTCTACTACTTTCTCTCTCTCTCACTCTCTACTGCCCTCTCTTTCTCTCTCACTCTCTACCGCTATCTCACTCTCTCTTTATCTCTCTGCCTCACTCTCTACTGCTCTCTCTTTCTCCCTCATTCTCTCTCTCACTCTCTACTGCTCTCTCTTTCTCTCTCATTCTCTCTCCCTGCCTCACTCTCTACTGCTTTCTCTCTCTCTCACTCTCTACCGCTATCTCACTCTCTCTTTCTCTCTCTGCCTCACTCTCTACTGCTCTCTCTTTCTCTCTCCCTGCCTCACTCTCTACTGCTTTCTCTCTCTCTCACTCTCTACCGCTATCTCACTCTCTCTTTCTCTC
>JAGLBH010000388.1 GCA_018260285.1 Arthrobacter sp.
CTCTCTCTCTCTTTCTTCATCTCTCTCTCTCTCTCTCTCTCTACTTCCTCTCTCTCTCTACTTCCTTTCCCCCTCTCTCTCTCTCACTCTCTTCATCTCTCTCTCTCTCTACTTCCTCCCTCTCTCTCTACTTTCTCTCTTTCTACTTCCTTTCTCTCTCTGCATCTCTCTCTCTCTCTACTTCCTATCTCTCTCTGCATCTCTCTCTCTCTACTTCCTATCTCTCTCTGCATCTCTCTCTCTCTCTACTTCCTATCTCTCTCTGAAGCTCTCTCTCTCTCTCTCTTCATCTCTCTCTCTCTCTACTTCATTCCTCTCTCTCTCTCTCTCTCTCTCTGCATCTCTCTCGCTCTCTACTTCCTCTCTCTCTCTCTGCATCTCTCTCTCTCTCTACTTCCTTTCTCTCTCTGCATCTCTCTCTCTCTCTCTCTACTTCCTTTCTCTCTCTGCATCTCTCTCTCTCTACTTCTACTCTCTCTCTCTCTCTCTCTCTCTCACTTTCTTCATCTCTCTCTCTCTC
>JAGLBH010000389.1 GCA_018260285.1 Arthrobacter sp.
CTAAATCTCTCTCTCTCTCTTTCTCTCTCTAAATCTCTCTCTTTCTCTCTCTAAATCTCTCTCTCTCTGTCTGTCTCTCTCTCTAATTCTCTCTCTCTTTCTTTCTACATCTTTCTCTCTCTCTAAATCTCTCTCTCTTTCTCTCTCTAAATCTCTCTCTTTCTCTCTTTCTCTCTCTAAATGTCTGAATCTCTCTCTCTCTCTCTCTAAATCTCTGTAAATCTCTCTCTCTCTCTCTCTAAATGTCTAAATCTCTCTCTTTCTCTCTCTAAATCTCTCTCTTTCTCTCTCTAAATCTCTCTTTCTCTCTCTAAATGTCTAAATCTCTCTCTCTCTCTCTCTCTCTAAATCTCTAAATCTCTCTCTCTCTAAATGTCTAAATCTCTCTCTTTCTCTTTCTCTCCCTCTAAATCTCTAAATCTCTAAATGTCAAAATTTCTCTCTCTCTCTAAATGTCTGAATCTCTCTCTCTCTCTCTCTCTAAATCTCTGTAAATCTCTCTCTCTCTCTCTCTAAAT
>JAGLBH010000038.1:0-2888 GCA_018260285.1 Arthrobacter sp.
TCCCGCAGCGGCAGCATGGGCGTCATGCGCCAGTTCGTCGGCCAGGTCCGGGACGAGACCACCGTCCGCGAGCTCCTCCTTTCCGTGGCCCCGGCCGACGTCAGCACCGCCGGCACCGCCCTGGACGCCGCCGAGCTCGCCATGATCGAGCGCGAGGACGAGCCCAGCCAGATGGCCTACGCCCAGGCCATCTCCGACTGGGGCGACGCCGGGGGCTACGAGATGGAGACCCTCTGGGACGAGGTGACGATGGCCGCCATGGGCATGCCGTACGAGCGCGCGCAGCACCGTAAAGTCTCCACACTGAGCGGCGGCGAGCAGAAGCGGCTCGTGCTCGAGGCCCTGTTCCGCGGCCCGGACGAGATGCTCATCCTCGACGAGCCGGACAACTACCTCGACGTGCCCGGCAAGCGCTGGCTCGAGAAGACCATGAGCGAATCCCCCAAGTCCGTGCTCTTCGTCAGCCACGACCGCGAGCTGCTGGACAACGCCGCGGACCGCATCGTCACCCTGGAGCCCGGCATCAACGGGGCCTCCAGCTGGACGCACGGCGGCGGGTTCAGCTCCTACGTGACGGCCCGCGAGGACCGGAACGCGCGCTTCGAGGAGCTGCGCAAGCGCTGGGACGAGGAGCACATCAAGCTCAAAGAGCTCGTGAACATGTACAAGACGAAGGCCGCCTTCCGGTCCGACATGGCCAACCGCTACCAGGCCGCCCAGACCCGCCTGGCCAAGTTCCTCGAGGCCGGCCCGCCCGAGGCGCTGCCGATCGAGCAGAACGTCTCCATGCGCCTCAAGGGCGGGCGGACCGCCAAGCGGGCCGTCGTCGCGGAGAAGCTCGAGCTGACCGGGCTCATGAAGCCCTTCAGCACCGAGATCTGGTTCGGGGACCGCGTGGCCGTGCTCGGCTCGAACGGCTCGGGCAAGAGCCACTTCCTGCGCCTCCTCGCCCTGGGCGGCACGGATCCGGAGCCTGAGCACGAGCCGGTGTCCGACGTCGAGATCAAGGCCGTGCCGCATGAGGGCCACGTGAAGCTCGGGGCCCGCATCAGGCCGGGCTTCTTCGCGCAGACGCACTCGCGGCCGGACCTCCAGGGGCGCACGCTCCTGGACATCCTGCACCGCGGGGACGAGCACCGCTCGGGCCTGGGCCGGGAGGCGGCGGCTGCGGCGCTGGACCGGTACGGCCTGGCCTCGAGCTCGGAGCAGAAGTACGAGTCCCTCTCGGGCGGACAGCAGGCCCGCCTGCAGATCCTCCTCCTGGAGCTCTCCGGGGCCACGCTCCTGCTCCTCGACGAGCCGACGGACAACCTCGATCTGCATTCGGCCGAGGCGCTGGAGCGGGCGATCGACGCCTTCGAGGGCACCGTTCTGGCCGTGACACACGACCGATGGTTCGCGCGCTCCTTCGACCGGTTCCTCGTCTTCGGCTCGGACGGGTACGTCTACGAGTCGGCAGAGCCGGTGTGGGACGAGCAGCGGGTGGTCCGGGCGCGCTGACCGCCCTCCAGCGCTGACCTGCGCCGGGCGCAGCAATGCCGCCGGGCGCATGGCGCAGAGCGACCAGCCCCGGGCGGCCGGCCCCAGAACACGGCAACGGGGCCCTGCCGCAATCTTGGCATCGGGCCCCGTCGGGGTTCTGCTGTGTGTGGCGGGCGAACCCGCAGCTGCGACGTCTTGGCGTCGCTCAGGAAGTGCGCGGCCGTAGCGGAGACGGCCGTGACCGTGAGCACGGACGGCCAGGCGCCGATCTTCTTGGCGAGCGGGTGGGAGAGCCCGAACCCGAGCGTGTAGATCGTGGCCAGCGCGGCCGTGGTCGGCGTGCCGCCTTTGGCCTGCCAGGTGCGGCCGGCGTAGGCGCCAGCCGCCGCGAGCACGAGGCCGCCGATGGGACGGACCTTGGTCACCCGGGCGGACAGGAACCCGCCGATGAGACCGACGGCGACGACGGGGGCCGTGTCAACAGACGTTGCTTTCGGAAGCGAGTCAAGAAGTGTCATGCCGTCAACGCTAACCGGCCAGGGTGAGAGGCGGCTGAGATAACCCCCGGAGTCCGCCTAATGCGCCTCGGCCGGGCCGCCCGTGACACCCGTCAGCTCGTTGAGCGCGTGCGTGGTCTTGGCCTGGGCCACGATCTTCCCGGTCGTGATGTCCACCTTAGAGATCTTCTTCGCGGCAGGCTCCGTCACGTAGGCGTACTTTCCGGCCACGGAGAGGGTCGGCCGCGGCTGCTGCCACTCCTCCGGCTCGCTCCACCGCGCCGTCACGGGGATCTCCCGCTGGATCGTCCCGGAGGCGGGGTCGATGACGCGCAGCACGCCGTCGTCGCCCAGGACGAGCGCCTCACCCGCGGGGCCGCGGCCGAGCGAGCGGAAGGAGTAGCTCGCCTTGACGTCCACGAGCCGAAGGGTGCCGTTCCGGGTGTCGATGAGGCTGACGCGAGTGGGGTGCTCGCGGGTGCCGCCCGTGGGGTTCGTCTTGTAGTCGCCCAGAGAGATCGGCGAGACGGGGCTGCCCGCCTGGTTGCCGATGCGCCCGAAGGCGTCCGGGGAGGCCACCTTCGTGATCGTGCCGTTCTTGAGGATGAGCACGCCGTCCTCGCAGCCGAAGAGGACCGCGCCGCCCTGCACCGCCGCCTCGCCGTGGGTGCCGGGGCACTGTTCCGAGGAGGCCGCCTCCGCCCCGAGGCCTGGCGCGAGCACGGTCATGCCCACGCGCTTCTCTCCCTGGGAGCGCGTGGTGACGAGGCTGCCGTCGCCGAGGGGCACCGCCACGCCGTGGTGCGCGAAGAGCGTCCGGTGCCTCTCGACCGGCTTGATCGCGCCCGACGCCGCCTGCCGCGCAAGCAGGGACGGGTTGAGAACGGTCACCTCCCCGGTCCCGTCAGC
>JAGLBH010000038.1:2898-9347 GCA_018260285.1 Arthrobacter sp.
TGGACGACGACGTGGCCCGCCTCCCGCGCCGGCACCGTCAGGCTCGTGAGCTTCGGGGCGGCCGCGTAGTAGTGGGAGTGGTCCTTGTGGGTGCGCGCCCACGAGCCGAGGTCGTAGAGGCGGAACCCCTCGGGGGTCGTCACGAAGGCGTGGCGGTTGTCCCCCGCGGGGTTGACCCGCAGGAACCCGGGGACCCTGTCCTCGCGGATGGGCTGGAGCGTGGTGGCGTCGAGGGTCACGAGGCCCCCGTCGAACGTCGCGAGCAGCCGCGGCGCCGGTCCGGAGACCTCCTGGGCTCCGGCCTTCTCGGCGGCGTCCGCGGGGGTAGCTGGGGATCCTCCGGACGACGACGCGGGGGCCGAGCTTCCCTGGGCCGAGCCGGTGTGGGCGGGGCCGGCCTGCGGGGAGCCGCCCGTGGCGCAGCCCGTCAGGAGAAGCGAGCCGAGCGTGAGGGGCATGAGAGCGCGTGCCTGGACCCCAGTGCGTCGGTGGATCAGAGTGCGACGGTGGACCCGTGAATTCAATGCGTGATGGTGTGAAGTCATGGGTCCACAGTACCTTAAACGAGAATGATTCTCATTAACAAGGGGGTTGCCCCCTCTCTCCCCTCCCCCCCCACTCCGCCGAGAGAAGGCGGCGTTTTGAGCGCTCAAAACGCCGCGTTCTCTCGACTGAACGGGGAGGGGGTTCGGCAGGCCGGCGTGGGGCCGAGGCCACACCCGTGCACCCCCGGATTCTCGGGGGCTCAGCCTAGGCCACCCCCGGATTTTCGGGGGCGCCAACCCATCCGCCCCCGGATTCTCGGGGGCGCAGAGCACTACACCCCCGCATCTTCCGTAAACCCCTGTTATTTTCGGGGGTGTATGGAATATGCGGGGGTGTAGCGGACGCTGAAGCGGCGAGGCACCCGGGAGGAGACTGCTCTGGCGGGGCCTGCGCCCGGGAGGAGACTGCTCCGGCGCGGCAAGCCGCTCGCGAGGAGACTACTCCGTTGCGGCGAGCTGCCCGCAGGCGCCGTCGATCTCCTGGCCCCGGGTGTCGCGGAGCGTCGTGGGGATGCCCGCGGACTCGAGGCGGTCGATGAACTCGCGGGTGACGTCCTTCTCCGAGGCCGTCCAGATGGAGCCCGGCGTGGGGTTGAGCGGGATCGGGTTGACGTGGACCCAGCCGCGGCCGCGCGCGTTGAGCTTGCGGGCGAGGAGGTCGGCCCGCCAGCCGTGGTCGTTCATGTCCTTGATGAGCGCGTACTCGATGGAGACGCGGCGGCCGGTCTTCTCGTAGTAGGCGTAGGCGGCGTCGAGCGCCTCGTCCACCTTCCAGCGGTCGTTGACGGGGATGAGGTCGTCGCGCAGCTCGTCGTCGGGCGCGTGGAGGGAAAGCGCGAAGGTGACCGGGATGTTCTCCTCCGTGAGCTTCTTGATGGCCGGCACGAGCCCCACCGTGGAGACGGTGATGTTCCGCGCGCTCATCCCGAGGCCGTTCGGCTGGGGCTCCACGAAGGTGCGCAGCGCCGCCATGACGCGCTTGTAGTTCGCGAGCGGCTCCCCCATGCCCATGAAGACGAGGTTGGTGACGCGCTCGGCGGGATCCCCCTCGGCGCGCTTGGATCCGCGCAGCTCGCCGCGGGCGATGACCTGGTTGGCGGCCACCACCTGGTCCACGATCTCCGCGGTGGACATGTTGCGGGTGAGGCCCGCCTGGCCCGTGGCGCAGAAGGGGCAGTTCATGCCGCAGCCCGCCTGGGAGGAGATGCAGAGGGTGATCCGGCCCGGGTAGCGCATGAGGACGGACTCCACGAGGGCGCCGTCGAAGAGGCGCCAGAGGAACTTGATCGTGTCCCCGTTGTCCGTCTCCAGGCGCTTGACCTCGGTGAGCAGGGGCGGGAAGAGCTCTCCGACGAGCTCGGCGCGGCGCTCCTTGGGGAGGTCCGTCATCGCCTCGGGGTCCGAGGTGTAGTGCGTGAAGTAGTGGGTGCTCAGCTGCTTGGCGCGGAAGCCGGGCAGGCCGAGCTCCTTGACCTTGGCGACTCGCTCGTCCTGGGTGAGGTCCGCCCAATGGGTCGGCGGCTGCTTGACGCGCGGCTGCTTGAACTGGAGGAGGGGGCGGCCCTCAGGCGTCTTCGCCTGATCCCAGCCCTCGGGGCGGGGGCGGACCTGCTTGGCGCGGGACGTGGCCGAGCGGGAGCGCAGCGGAAGGGGCTGGGCCCCCGAGGCGGAGGCCCCGGAACCGGAAGAGGAGGGAGCGCCGGACGAGGACGGGGTGCGAGGTGTGGAAGACATTGCCCCCATTCTCTCATCCCGGCCCAAACCCGGCCAGGGCCTCCGGGCAGCTCCGCCTCGTCACGCCGTCGGGGCGGCGAGGCCCGCCAGCTCCGCCAAGGCGCCGTCGAGGTCCTGTGCGCCCTGCGTGCTGGGGTCGATCCTCCGCCCCAGGCGCCCCAGCTCCACGAGCAGCGGTGCGGTGCTGAGCCCCAGGGGCGTCAGGTCGTAGCGCCCCTGCTTGCCCCGCGTCACCTCGGACTTCGTGAGAAAGCCGGCGCTCGTGAGGTCTGAGAGGCGCCGAGAGAGCACGGGGGCGCTGAGCGCCTCCCTGCGACGACGGGCCCGCGCGCGCGGCGTCGCCTACCGCTTCCTCTTCATCGAGCCCGACGCCGAGGCCCTGTCCGCGATCTCCCGCCTGGTGGACGAGGGCGTCATCAGCCCCGTCGTGGGCCGCGTGCTGCCCTTCGAGGACACCCTCAAGGCACTCGAGCAGGTGCTCGCCGGCGGCACACGCGGGAAGGTCCTCGTGGCCGCGGATGCGCCCGGCGAGCAGGCCGCCAGCGAGACGGCCACCTGAGGCTACTGCGCCAGCAGCCCGTTGAGGCCCTCCGTGCTCGAGGGGTGGGTGTAGACGGCGTCCCGCAGCGCGGTGTAGGGCAGGCCGTGCTTCATGGCCATCGTCACGAGGTTGATGATCTCCTGGGCGTCCACGCAGAAGAGCGTGGCCCCGAGGATCGTCTCGCTCGCCGAGTCCACGACGACCTGCATGAACCCGCGCGGGTCTCCCACGGCCTTGGGGCGGGGCATGACGGCGATGTCCGCAATGTTCTTGCGGAAGACCGTGACCTCCCAGCCCTCCTCGGCGGCCTTCTCGTGGGCCTGTGCGGCCGTCAGGCCTACGCGGGCGAAGGGCGGCGTCACGAAAGTGGTGCTGGGGATGGGTCCGCGGTTTTCGGTCGTGCGCTTCCCCTCGGCGCCGGTGAGGATCTGGGGCAGGATGATCCGCACGTCGTCGAAGGAGACGTAGGTGAACTGCGGGCCGCCCGTGACATCCCCGGCGGCCCAGACGCCCTCGGCGGTGGTGCGCAGGTGCTCGTCGACCGTCACGGCACCGCCCTCGGCCAGCTCCACACCGGCCTTCTCCGCGCCGAGCCCCTCGGTGGCCGGGACGCGGCCCACGCTGACGACGAGGGCGTCCACGGTCAGGCTCTCGACGTCGTCGCCGTCACGCTTCTGCAGCTCGATCTGCAGGACGGGAGCGGAGTCCTCCTCGCCCGAGGCTGCGGAGCGGATCTCCACGCCGTGGAGGAAGCGCACGCCGGTCTCGGCGAGGACGTCCTCGACGGCGGCCGCCGTGTCCGGGTCCTCGCCCGGCATGAGGCGGGACTCGCGGTTGATGACGGTGACCTCGCTGCCGAACTCGGCGTACATGTTCGCGAGCTCCAGGGAGATGAAGCCCCCGCCGAGCAGGGCGATGCGGCGCGGGAGGGCGTCCGTGTCGATGAGCTCGGTGCTCGTCATGACGAGCGGGTGGCTCAGGGGGTCGTCCCCCAGGCCCGGGATGCTCGGGACGCGCGGGGTGGCGCCGGTGTTGATGACGACCTTGTCTGCCGTGACAGTGAGGGTCTCCTCCCCTGCGGCGACCTCGACGGTCTTCGGGCCGGTGAAGCGGGCGCGGCCGGTCATGACGAGCACGCCGGGGCTGGTGACCATCGCCAGGTTCGCCGCGTTCATCTTCTCGCGGAGGGTGCGCTTGCGGCCCATGGCCTGGGCGTAGGCCTCCTCGTCCGGCAGCGAGGCCTCGGCCGCGCGGTGCATGTCCGCGCTGTGGAGGAGGGTCTTGGTGGGCACACAGCCGATGTTGATGCAGGTTCCCCCGTACATCTGCGCGCTCTGCTCCACGAGGACGACCTTCTGACCGGCCGCCGCGGCCTTCATGGCGATGGTCTTCCCGGCCTTGCCGAAGCCGAGGACGAGGAGGTCTGCGTGGGTGTTCTCTGTCATGAATCCGTCCTAAAGGAGTGAAAGGAGAGGGGGCAGGAGGAATGCGGCCGTGCGCTCGCCGAGGGGAGGGAAGGCCCTCATACACACAACCATAGCGCTCGAATACGGCGGGCTGCATTCCCTCCCATGCGCCCAGAGCGAAAGGGCGGGAACCCGATAGGGTGTGATGAGCGACATAGTCACGAGGGGGAGGTTGGGCTGTGAAGAAAGACCGTGCTCTGTTCCCGCTCCTGTCCTTCCTCTCAGGAACCGGAAACTGGTTCACCTTCATCGCGCTCATCGTCCATCTCCAGCAGACTCACGGCGCCGCGGCCTCCACCGGACTCTTCCTGGCTCAAACGGTTCCCGCCCTGCTCGTCGCGGGAACACTCGCCCGGCGCATCCCCGAGAGGTCGGTCAAGACCTTCTGGATTCGCATCCAGCTGCTCGTCGCCGCCGTCACACTCATCATGTCGCTCTTTCTGGAGAGCCTGCCGGGGCTCTATCTCCTGGCCGGGGTGGTCATGATCCTCCGCAGCGTGCTCAACCCGCTCTTCATGACGATGATCTCCCGGACGGTGCCCCAGGACTCGCGACCGGACACTCTGCGATCTGTGAGCGCCGCCTCCGCGCTCTCCCTAGCGCTCGCTCCCGCGTTCGGCGGCGCTCTCCTGCCGCTCACCGGCCCGGTGGCGCTTCTGCTCATCAACGCCTCCCTCACCGTGTGCACAGCCCTCATCATGGCCTTCTGCACGCGCATCAGCCCCGCCGACACAAGCCCTCGCCCTTCTTCCTTGGAGGCAGCGGCGTCCTCCCGCTCCGGCAGGCTGCTCTCCATCCCCGGGGTCTCCGCGCTGACCCGGGTGGAGGGAACGTCGATCCGGGTCTGGAAGAACGCGAGCACTCGGGCTTGGATTCTCCTTCTCCTCGGAGGAGCCGCCCTCAATGCGAGTGAGGCGCCCTTGATCTTTCAGGTGGCCCACGCGGGGCCGGAGGCTTTCGGCACGATGGTGGGGGCCTACGGCGTCGGGGGAATGCTGGTCCTCATCGCGAGCATGATCGGGCGAACGAGCATCATGAGGAGGGTGGCGAGCGTTCTCACCACGAGAAATGCCACATTGGCCCTCCTGGGCGGATTCCTTCTCCTGGCCCTGATGCCCCTGCTGCCCCTCGTCGGCACACTCGCAGCAGGCACTGTGGGGTTCTTTCTTCTGGGGATGTCCATCAGCTGGCTGTCGGGCACCATTCGATCCTGGCTGGACTCCCTTCACACCGGCTCAGGAGACAGTCGCACCCTGAGCATCTGGACCTGGTCCTCCCAGGTCACACTGGCCGTCAACCTCATGGTCTACGCTGTATTCCTTGGCCTCTACACGGCATGGGAGGCCGGCCTCTGGGTTCTGGCTCCGGCCGCCCTGGCGTACGGGGCGCTGGGCTCGGCGCTCCTCTCGAGGAGCGCACAGGACGACGACGACTGACCCCCCCCCGCCAGGCAGCCCCTTGAGGCGCGGACGCTCACGCGTTGGGGGCCTCGTCCGTTCCGGCCCCGCGGCGTCGAAGGGGCGGAGACGCCAGGCTGGCTGCGGCGTCGTCGTCCCCCTCCCCGCCGTCTCCGTCCTCGCCGCCCGAGGGCTCGCCGAGCACGTGGAACCCGTTGTCCCGGATCATCGCGAGGTCCTCCTCGGCGGACTGGCCCTCGGACGTGAGGTAGTCCCCGAGGAAGAGCGAGTTGGCGATCTGCAGCGCGAGGGGCTGGAGGGAGCGCAGGTGCATCTCGCGGCCCCCGGCCATCCGCAGCTCGCGGTCCGGGGCGGCGAAGCGGACGAGCGCCAGGATGCGCAGCGCCCGCAGCGGGCTGAGCTCCCAGGTTCCGGCGAGCGGCGTGCCGTCGAAGGGCATGAGGAAGTTGACGGGGATCGAGTCGGAGCCCATGTCCCGGAGCGCGAAGACGGCCTCGACGAGCTGCTCGTCGCTCTCGCCCATCCCCACGATGACGCCCGAGCACGCGCTCATCCCGGCCGCCTGGGCCTTCTGGACGGTGGCCACTCGGTCCTCGTAGGAGTGCGTGGAGCAGATGCTCTCGTAGTGGCTCGCGGCGGTGTTGATGTTGTGGTTGTAGGCGTCGACGCCGGCCGCCCGCAACCGTTCGGCCTGCCCGTCCTTGAGGAGCCCCAGGCACGCGCAGACCTCCACCTCGGGATGCTC
>JAGLBH010000038.1:9357-11583 GCA_018260285.1 Arthrobacter sp.
CACCATGCAGACCCGGCGCGCGCCCCCTCCGATGCCCAGCGCGGCCTGGCGCACGGCCTCCTCCGGCTTGAGCCACGTGTATGTGAGGATCTGCGCGTCGGAGCCGAGGCGCTGGCTGCAGTACGTGCAGTCCTCCGGGCAGAGGCCGGACTTGAGGTTGACGAGGTAGTTGACCTTGACGCTCATCCCGAAGTGCTCCCGGCGCAGGCGGAAGGCCGCGTTGACGAGGCCGAGGGTGTGGTGGTCCGGGGTGGCGAGGAGCGCGAGGCCCTCCTCGGCGGTGAGGGTGTGGCCCGCGAGGATGCGATCGGCCAGGGCGTGGGGGTCGACGTGCGGGAGGGGGCCTCCGAGCGGGGCCGAGCCTGCTGGATTCTGGACTGTCATGGCTGGTACCTCGTGACGCTGGTGAGTGACTGCATGGGCACCGCTCCTGAACATCGTTCAGTGAACGGTGTTCAGTACAGCCTACCCTGTCCCCGCCGATCCGGCCCTGGCAGCGAAGCCCACTAGACTGGCCCCATGGCGCTTTCCCGGGATCAGATCACGAAGGCGGCTCTCCGCATTCTCCGCAAGTACGGCTTCGCGGACCTCTCCATGCGGCGGATCGCCGCCGAGCTGGACGCGCAGCCGAGCGCCCTCTACTGGCATGTGCAGAACAAGCAGGAGCTGCTCGTCATGGCCGCCGTCGCCATTCTCGAGCCGTGCCGGGGGGACGACGTCCTCCAGCTCACCCGCAGCGTCCGCGCCGCCCTCTCCTCCGTGCGGGACGGGGCCGACGTGGCGCTCATCGCCGTCGCCGCCTCCCCCAAGCCGCTGCCCGGGCTCTCCCGCCTCCCCGAGATGCTGCGGGAGTTCGGCCTCCCGGAGCAGGACGCCGACTGGGGCGCCCGCACCCTCGTGCACCACATCCTGGCCGCCGTGGCCGAGGAGCAGAACGCGGCCGCCCTCGGCACGAGCGTGGACCCTCACGCCTCCGAGGCCTTCGACTTCGGCGTGCGCGCCATCCTGCGCGGCATCGGCGCCGAGCGGGCCGCGATGGACGAGCCCACGCTGTTCTGAGCCGCACCTCTTCTTGACCGCAGGAGACACCATGACCACCACACCAGGCCCGGGGACCCCCGAGATCTTCGTCCGGCTGCGCATCCCCGCCCTCATCATCCTCATCGCAGCCGCGCTCTTCTTCCTCTGGGACCTGACGAGCGGGGACGCCTCGCGCTTCATCCCCACGGGCGCCCTGGCGGCCTTTGCCCTCGTGGGCTTTCTCGTCATCAACCGCGAGGCGCTCAAGGTCATCAACCAGCGGCGCATCCGCGCGCTGAAGGCATCGCAGCGAACGGAGCCGCGCCCGCCCGCCCAGCCTGTGCGGCGGAACGCCGCATCCCTCCCGAAGCGCGCCAAGAGGGCCAAGCATGGCTGACATCCACCTGCTGCGCGCCATCAACCTCGGGGCCCGAAACAAAGTGCCCATGGCCGACCTGCGCGCCCTGGCCGCTGACCTCGGCGCCACCGGCGTGCGCACGCTCCTCAACACGGGCAACCTCCTCACGGAGACCGCTCCCCCGGGCTTCACGGACGACCTCTGTGCTCGCATCGCCTCCGATCTGGGCGTCACCACCTCGTGCGTCTCCCTCACCGCCGACGACGCCGCAGCCGCCCTCCGCTCATGCCCCTTCCCTCTTGAGCCCGCTCCCGGTGAGCCTGTTCCCGGTGAGCCTGTTCCCGAGGGTCGCGCATTTTCTGTCATTTACGCGGCCTTCTTGAGCGAGGTGCCTGCGCCGGAGGCCGTCGAGAAGCTGATCGCCCAGGACTTCGGCCCAGACCAGGCAGCCCTGCTCGACGTGGGATCCCCGACTCGCCCCTGCCCAGTCGTCTACCTGGGGTACGCGGGGAATGTCCACTCGTCGAAGCTCTCCAACGCCCGCGTGGAGAAGCTCCTCGGGGTCACCGCCACGAGCCGCAATCTCTCCACGGTGGCGAAGCTCGCCCAGGCCTGACCTGCCCGGCGCCGCCCTGCTCAGCCGAGACAACGCGGCGTTATGAGCGCTCAGAACGCCGCGTTCTCTCGGCTGAGCAGGCGGAGAGGCGCAGCCCGGCTACCCGGCGGCTCTGTGCGGCTGCTTGTTCTGGCTGCACCCCCGGATTCTTGGGGGCGGTCCTGGCTGCACCCCCGATTTCTTGGGGGTGCACATGCCTAGCCCCCCGCATATTCCATATACCCCTTGAATT
>JAGLBH010000390.1 GCA_018260285.1 Arthrobacter sp.
TATCTTTTGGACTTTTTATCCTTCCGTCATTTGGTCTTTCTATCCTTCCATCATTTGATCTTTCCACGTTTCCATTTATTGATGTTTCCACCTTTTCATCTTTTGCCTTTTCCACCTTTCTATCATTTGGTCTTTCTATCTTTCCATCATTTGATCTTTCCACGTTTCCATTTATTGGCGTTTCCAGCTATTCTTCCTTTGGTTTTTCCACCTTTCTATCTTTTGGAATTTTTATCTTTCCGTCATTTGGTCTTTCTATCTTTCCATCTTTTTGTCTTTTTAACTTTCCATCATTCGGTCTTTCTATCTTTCCATTTCTTGATGTTAACAGATATTCTTCCTTTGGTCTTTGCACCTTTTCATCATTTGTCTTTTCCACCTTTCTATCTTTTGGTCTTTTTATCCTTCCGTCATTTGGTCTTTCTATCTTTCCATCATTTGTCTTTTCCACCTTTCTATCTTTTGGTCTTTTTATCCTTCCGTCATTTGGTCTTTCTATCTTTCCATCATTTG
>JAGLBH010000391.1 GCA_018260285.1 Arthrobacter sp.
CACGGCGGACTCAAACCCATCACACTGGACCTGACCCCGCCCCCAGGCCAGCAGCGCCATCGGGCGCTGTCCCTTCCCGAGCGCACCGTGATCATGCTGCGTCTGGCCGATGGACACAGCCCCGCCGCGATCGCTCGAGAGATCGGACGACACCGTTCCACCGTGACCCGAGAAATCAAGCGAAATACTCCTGCGGCATCCCGCACGCCCTACACCGCCGCGTCAGCGCACCTGCGCGCGGCAGGAAACAGGCTCAGGCCCAAACCGCGCAAGATCAACGCGCACCCGCTCCTGCGGGAGAAAGTGCTGGGGTACCTGCGCGATCAGTTCTCCCCGCGTCAGATTCAGCAGCAGTTGCGTTTGGAGCACGGCGCGGACCCACAATGGACTATGTCCCATGAAGCGATCTATCAAGCCCTGTACATTCAAGGCCGCGGGAGTCTGCGCGAGGAGCTGCACGCCGAGAAAGCGACCCGGCAGGGCCGCACGCGCAGGGCTGCGCGCACGAAGCTG
>JAGLBH010000392.1 GCA_018260285.1 Arthrobacter sp.
GAGAGAGAGAGAGAGAAAGAGAAAGAAAGAGAAAGAAAGAGAAAAGGATAGAGAGAGATGTAGAGAGAGAAAAAGAGAAAAAGATGCAGAGATGTAGGGAGAGAGAAAGATACAGAGAGATTTAGAGAGAGAGAGAGAAAGATACAGAGAGATGTTGAGAGAAGAAAGAGAGAGAGAGAGAGAGAGAGAGAAAGAAAGAGAAAAGGATAGAGAGAGATGTAGAGAGAGAGAGAAAAAGAGAAAAAGATGCAGAGATGTAGGGAGAGAGAGAAAGATACAGAGAGATTTAGAGAGAGAGAGAGAGAGAAAGATACAGAGAGATGTTGAGAGAAGAAAGAGAGAGAGAGAGAGAGAGAAAGATACAGAGAGATGTAGAGAGAGAGAGAGAGATAAGGATAGAGAGAAATGTAGAGAGAGAGGGAGAAAGAGAAAAAAATACAGAGATGTAGGGAAAGAGAGAAATATACAGAGAGATGTAGAGAGAGAGAGCAAATGATACAGAGAGATGTAG
>JAGLBH010000394.1 GCA_018260285.1 Arthrobacter sp.
GCCGGCGCCGTTCGGCAGCTTTGTGCGGTTCGCGGCGGGGTCGCAGCGGGAGTGGTCGCTCGTCTCCAGCAGCCCCGAGCGGTTCCTCCAGGTGTCCGACGGCGTCGTCACGGCGGAGCCCATCAAGGGAACCCGTCCGCGGGGTGCCACTGCCGCAGAGGACGCTGACCTGAAGGCCGCGCTTGAGGGCAGCGCCAAGGACCGGGCCGAGAACATCATGATCGTGGACCTCTTGCGGAACGATCTCGGGGCCACCGCCCGTCCGGGCAGCGTGCGCGTGGACCGGCTGTGCGACATCGAGGAGTACGCGACCGTCTTCCAGATGGTCTCCACCATCACGGCGAGAGTCCGGGACGGGGTTCCCCGAGGCGAGCTGCTGCGGGCGGCCTTCCCGCCGGGGTCCATGACGGGCTGCCCCAAGATCAGCACGATGGAGATCCTCGGGCGGCTTGAAGAAGAGCGCCGGGGGGCCTACTCCGGGTCGGTGGGGTACCTCGCCTGGGACGGCTCA
>JAGLBH010000395.1 GCA_018260285.1 Arthrobacter sp.
CTCTGGCTCTTTCTTTCTGTCTCTCTCTCTGGCTCTCTCTTTCTGTCTCTCTCTCTCTCTAGCTCTCTCTTTCTGTCTCTCTCTCTTTCTCTCTGGCTCTCTCTCTCTCTCTGTCTGCCTTTCTCTGGCTCGCTCTCTCTCTCTCTGTCTCTTCCTCTCTCTAGTTCTCTCTCTTTCTCTCTCTAGTTCTTTCTCTTTCTCTCTGGCCCTTTTTCTCTCTCTCTGGCTCGCTCTCTCTCTTTTTCTCTCTCTGGCTCTCTCTCTCTCTCTCTGGCTCTCTCTTTCTGTCTCTCCGTCTCTCTCTAGCTCTCTTTCTTTCTCTCTGGCTCGCTCTCTCTCTTTCTTTCTCTCTCTAGTTCTCTCTCTTTCTCTCTGGCCCTTTCTCTCTCTCTCTGGCTCTCTCTCTCTCTCTTTCTCTCTCTAGCTCTCTCTCTTTTTTTCTCTAGCTCTCTTTCTTTCTCTTTGGCTCGCTCTCTCTAGCTCTCTCTCTTTTTTTCTCTAGCTCTC
>JAGLBH010000396.1 GCA_018260285.1 Arthrobacter sp.
ATACCCCTCTCTCTCTATTTCTTTCTTTCTACATCTCTTTCTTTCTCTAAATCTTTCTTCCTCTTTCTTCCTCTACACCCCTCTTTCTCTTTCTCCCCCTAAAACTTTCTCTCTTTTTCTCTCTCTAAATCTCTCTCTTTCTTACTTTCTTTCTACATCTTTCTTTTTCTCTCCCTAATTCTCTCTCTCTCTCTCTCTCTAAACCTCTCTCGCTACATTTCTCTCTTTCTCCCACTAAATCTTTCTCCCTCTAAATCTCTCTTTCTTTCTTTCTTCATCTCTCTCTTTCTCGCCCTAATTTTTTCTCTCTAAACTCCTCTCTCTCTCTGCATCTCTCTCTCTTTCTCTTTATATATCTCTCTACTTCTGTCTCTCTCTCTCTCTCTTTATATCTCTCTACTTCGCTCTCTCTCTCTCTCTCTTTATATCTCTCTACTTCGCTCTCTCTCTCTCTTTATATCTCTCTACTTCGCTCTCTCTCTCTCTTTATATCTCTCTACTTCGCT
>JAGLBH010000398.1 GCA_018260285.1 Arthrobacter sp.
GGCGGCAGGGGGATCATCCCCGCAGACGCGGGGAGCTCATCCCAGCAGGCCCCGGAGCGCCCAAATCCACGGGATCATCCCCGCAGACGCGGGGAGCTCGTGCGACGGCGTGCCGCCTTGTCCGCGTCATGCGGATCATCCCCGCAGACGCGGGGAGCTCTTCTGCCTGCCATGGCCCCTGTGGGCACGGCCAGGATCATCCCCGCAGACGCGGGGAGCTCGAAAGGCCTTCTCATGGCAACAACGACCCCGGGATCATCCCCGCAGACGCGGGGAGCTCACCAGCTTCGAGGGTCGTTTTCCGTGGCGGGGCGGATCATCCCCGCAGACGCGGGGAGCTCTCCCCACGAGCCCACCCCGTGACAGTGGCCTTGGGATCATCCCCGCAGACGCGGGGAGCTCTAATGAACGGATGAAGCGTCAGTCCTGCCCGCGGATCATCCCCGCAGACGCGGGGAGCTCAAGAGCGCGGTCAGTGGCAGCAGCCAGAGCGGCGGATCATCC
>JAGLBH010000399.1 GCA_018260285.1 Arthrobacter sp.
CCTCACTATTTACTTCTCTCTCCCTCTCTCTTTCTAAGTACCTATCTCTTTCTCTCTATTTCTCTATTTACTTCTTTCTCTACCTCTCTATTAACTTCTCTCTTTCTCTCTCTATCCCTCTCTCTCTCTCTCTCTACTTCAGTATTAACTTCTCTCTCTCTCTCTCTATAGCTATCTACATATTTCTCTCTTTACTTCTCTCTCTACATTTTTATTAACTTCTCTCTCTCTCTCTCTACTTCTGTGTTAACTTCTCTCTCTTTTTAAGTACCTCTCTCTCTCTCTCTCTAGCTATCTACAAATTTCTCTCTTTACTTCTCTCTCTACCTTTTTATTAACTTCTCTCTCTCTCTCTCTCTATATTTCTCTTTCTCTCTATATCTCTCTCTCTCTATCTCTATCTATCTCTCTCTCTCTCTCTCTCTCTAGCTATCTACATATTTTTCTCTTTCTCTCTATTTCTCTATTAACTTCTCTCTCTTTCTAAGTACCTCTCTCTGTCT
>JAGLBH010000039.1 GCA_018260285.1 Arthrobacter sp.
GCTCGACGTCGAGACCGCGGGCGGCGACGACCGTGGCGACGAGGATGTCGATCTTGCCGTCGCGGAGAGCCTCGACCGTGCGCTCGCGCTGCTGCTGGGGGATGTCGCCGTTGATGGCGGCAGCCTGGTAGCCGCGGGCCTTGAGCTTGTCAGCGAGGTCCTCGGTGGCCATCTTGGTGCGCACGAAGGCGATGATGCCCTCGGAGTCCTCGGACTCGAGGATGCGCGTCATGGCGTCGAGCTTGCGCGGGCCCATGACCTGGACGTAGCGCTGGCGGATGTTCGCGGCCGTGCGGGTGTCCGTCTTGACCGTGATCTCAGCCGGATCGTTGAGGTACTGCTGTGCGATCTTGCGGATCTGGCGGGGCATCGTCGCGGAGAAGAGCGCCACCTGCTTGGACTTCGGCGTGCCGGCGAGGATCTTCTCGACGTCGTCGGCGAAGCCCATGCGGAGCATCTCGTCGGCCTCGTCGAGCACGAGGTACGAGAGCTCGGAGAGGTCCAGGGAGCCCTTGGCGATGTGGTCGATGACGCGACCCGGGGTGCCGACGACGACCTGTGCGCCGCGGCGCAGCCCTGCCAGCTGGGGGCCGTAGGCGGAGCCGCCGTAGACCGGGAGGACGGAGAAGCTGTCCATGTACTTGGCGTACGAGGTGAAGGCCTCGGCCACCTGGAGCGCAAGCTCACGGGTCGGGGCGAGGACGAGGACCTTGGTCACGCCGCTCGGGCCGTTGATCTCGGAGAGCTCAGCGAGCTTGGAGAGCACGGGGAGCGCGAAGGCTGCGGTCTTGCCCGTGCCGGTCTGGGCGAGGCCGACGACGTCCTGGCCGCGCAGCAGCGTCGGAATCGTGGCTGCCTGGATGGGGGACGGCTTCTCGTAGCCGACGTCCTTGAGGGCTGCGAGGATGCGCGGATCCAGGTCGAGATCCGTGAAGAGGACGTCGTTCGCGCCCTTCTCCTCTGCCTCGGCAGAGTCGGAGTAGGTGTTCACGTCAGAGGAGGTGTTCACGGCTGCGTCTTCTGCGGGAGCGGATTCGGCCTGGACTGCGTCTGCCTGGGGGGCTTCCGGCTGGACGGCGCTGGAGCCGGCGTCGTTGGAGGGCGCGTCAAAGGGAGTGTTTTCAGACATGGTGTCTTCTTTCGTCGGGTGGCGCGCGAACAACCCATCAGGTTCGCGCTTCTGTAACACCCGGTTCTCCCTGACAGCTTCAAGCCCGCCACACACTTACGGGGCTCACATCAGATGGCTTCTGCCTCAAAAATTGGGCAGAAAGTAAAGGAAGCAGTTCACCCATCTGGGAAGGGCGGCCGATAAGTGCGCGGGACGCCAGGGTGAATCGTGAAGGTTTTTCACACACAGAGGGAGGAAAACCGGTATTGCCTCCAGCTTACCGCGTCTGCCGCGTTCGCGCAGACCGCAGGGGTGCGGGAGAATAGTTCTATGCCGAAGATCACCCCTCGACCGCTCACGCTCACCACCGGCCTGCTCCTCTACACGCTCCTCGATCTGGCGCTCGTGGGATCGGCGGCCACGGCCCTTTTCGGCCCCTCCTTCGCGGGCGAGGGCCAGGCCACGGCAGCGGCCATCGCAGGGGTTCTCGGGGCGACGGCCGTCGCCGTCGGACTCGAGACGTGGCGCGCCTGGCGCGGCAAGCGCTCGGCCCGCATCAGCCTCATGTACGTGAGCACCGTGCTCCTGCTCCTCGTCGTCTGGCGGAGGCTCGCGCTCTTCATCATTCTTGCGCTGCTCGGTGCCGTGGCGGCCGTCTTCCTGTGGATGCCCGCTTCCAACCGCTTCTACCAGAGCACGGAGCCGCGCAGGCAGCGCCTGAGAAAGTACGCGAACGCCTCCTCGCGGGCGGCCGGCGTCTGGCGCAGAAAGCCATAGCAGCCAGCCCGTGAGGAGGCGTTGGGAAGCGCGCCCCCGCAGGCCCCTCGCACAGGGCTCTGCAGGGGTCAGCCGAGGGTCAGCCCTTGAGCGCAGCGAGCGCCTGGTCGAGGTCCGCGAGCAGGTCCTCTGCGTCCTCAATGCCCACGGAAAGGCGCACGAGGTCCGCCGGCACCTCGAGCTCCGTGCCCTTGACCGAGGCGTGGGTCATCTCCGACGGGTAGTTGACGAGGGACTCGATCCCGCCCAGGGACTCCGCGAGCGTGAAGACGCGCGTGGCCTCCGTGAACGTGCGGGCCGCCTGCTCTCCCCCGGAGAATCGGATCGAGACCATGCCGCCGAACCGCTTCATCTGCCGCGCGGCCACCTCGTGCCCAGGGTGGCTCTCCAGCCCCGGGTAGAGCACCGCGCTGATCTCGGGTCGCTCAGAGAGGAACGCGGCGACCTTCTCGGCGTTGTCGCTGTGGGCCTCCATGCGGACCTTGAGCGTCTTGAGGCTGCGCGTCGTGAGGAAGGCGTCCATCGGGGCGGAGACTCCGCCGGCCGCGAACTGGAGGAACTGGATCTTCTCCCCCACCTCCCGGTCCTTGACGACGACGGCGCCGCCCACCACGTCGGAATGCCCGCCGATGTACTTGGTCGTCGAGTGGACCACGATGTCCGCTCCGAGGGAGAGCGGCTGCTGGAGGTACGGGGAGGCGAAGGTGTTGTCCACCACGAGCAGGGCCCCGGCCTCGTGTGCGGCCTCCGCGAGCGCGGCGATGTCGCTGATCTTCATGAGCGGGTTGGACGGGGTCTCCACCCAGACGAGCGGCACGTCGGCGCCGGTGAGGGCTGCACGGACGGCGTCGAGGTCTGACATGTCCACCGGCTGGTTCTCAATGCCCCAGGGGCCGAGCACCTTGGAGATGAGGCGGTAGGTGCCGCCGTAGGCGTCGTTGCCGAGGACGACCTTCTGGCCGGGGCGCAGGAGGGCGCGCAGGAGGGCGTCCTCCGCCGCGAGGCCGGAGCTGAAGCTGAGGGCCATGGCCCCGCCTTCGAGGGCTGCGAGCTGGGTCTGGAGGGAGTCCCGCGTGGGGTTGGTGCCCCGCCCGTACTCGTAGCCGTTCCGCAGGCCCCCGATGCCGTCCTGGGCGTAGGTCGAGCTGAAGTGCACGGGCGGCACGACCGCCCCGGTCACGGGCTCGAAGGCCTGCCCTGCGTGGATGGCGCGGGTGGAGAATCCCTGGTCTGCGTGGTTCTGGTCGGTCATCGAGTCATCGCTCCTGCTCAGTGGGTGAAAGTCTGGGGTGACAGCCGGCGGGCCTGCATTGGGTGCCAACGCGGGAGGGGGCTGGTTTATGCCAGCAGCTCGAGGGCCTCGTCATTCGTGAAGGCGCCCACGGCCCGGCCGTCGTGCGCCAGGACGAATCCGCCGGCCCCGTATCCCGCGATCGTCTCCTCGGCCGTCTGGCCCGAGCCGAAGACGACCGGCCCGAACTCTGCTGGGTTCTCCACGGGGATCTCCTCAAGGCGGGTCTGGCGCAGAACTCGCCCGCTGACGAGCAGCCTCAGCAGCTGCTGGCGGGTCACCACCGCGCGAACCGAGCCGATCGCCGCGGGCAGGGACTCGGGTCCGACGACGCCGGCCGCGCCCGCCTCTCCGCCCAGCCGCGCGAGGGCCTCCTCCACCGTGAGCTCTTTCGAGAGGGCCTGGCCCCACGGGCGTGCGCTCAGCGCGGACACGAGCCGCTCCAGGGTCCGAGGGGTGTGGACCGAGTCCTCCCCTCGGTACACTGCCCCGCTCAGGGGCGAGTAGGCGAAACAGCCTCGGCACTCCAGCTCGTCTCCCCCGATGACGCCTGGAACAGACGGAATCGGATCGGGGGCGCTCACCGCGAACCCGTTGCGTGCCATCCAGCCGTCGTTGAAAATCTTGCCGAGGTACCCGCGGCCGGAGTCCGGGAGGATGACCACGACCACAGCATCGGCCGGGAGGTCCTGGGCGGCCTTGAGCGCGCAGGCCACGGCCATGCCGGAGGAGCCGCCAACGAGCAGGCCCTCCTCGCGGGCCAGGCGGCGTGTCATGGCGAAGGCCTCGGCGTCGCTCACGGCGTGGACCTCGTCCGGGAGGGAGGGGTCGTAGTTGCCGGGCCACATGTCCTCCCCCACGCCCTCGACGAAGTAGGGGGTGCCCGCGCCGCCCGAGTACACGCTGCCCTCGGGGTCGGCGACGATCACGCGAACGGGCCCGCCGTCGCGCTCTGCGGAGACCTCCTTGAGGTAGCGCCCGGTGCCCACCACGGTCCCGCCCGTCGCGGCCCCGGCGACGAGGTGCGTCACGCGCCCGTCCGTGTCCCGCCAGATCTCAGGGCCCGTGGTCTCATAGTGGGCGCGGGGCGCGGCGGGGTTGTTGAACTGGTCCGGCTTGTAGCCGCCCTCGATCTCAGCGACGAGCGCATCCGAGACGCCGTAGTAGGACTCGGGCGCATCCGGGGACACGGCCGAGGAGACGACGGCGAGGCGGGAGCCGTAGGCGCGGAGGACATCCTGCTTCTCCTGGCCCACCTTGTCCGGCACCACGCAGACCATGTCATAGCCGCGGAGCTGGGCCACGAGGGCCAGGCCCACGCCGGTGTTCCCGCTCGTGGGCTCGATGATCGTGCCGCCGGGCTTGAGGGCGCCGGAGGCCTCGGCGTCGTCGATCATGGCCGCCGCAATGCGGTCTTTGACGCTGCCTCCCGGGTTCAGGTACTCAAGCTTCGCGAGCACCGTGGCCTGGATCCCCTCCGTCACGGAGTTGAGCCTGACGAGCGGCGTGTTGCCGATGAGATCCAGAACTGAGGCAGCGTATTCCATAGACTCCATTCTATGGGCGGGGCCGATCAGGCCGCGGGAGAGCAGAGGGGGCGCGGCGCGGTGAAGGCAGTGACCCGCGATTTCGCGCTTCCCCCGGGGTTCCGGGTGCAGCCCGTGCTCCGCCAGCTGGCGCAGGGCCCCTACGACCCCACGTGCCTCATCGGCACCTCGGCCGGCACCTGGCTCGCCTTCCACACGCCGGACGGGCCCGCGACCGTGCGGGTCATGTCCCCTGGGGCGGGCAGGGTCGCCGTCGGGTCCTGGGGCCCGGGGGCGGCGTGGATGCTGGAGCGCTCGGGCGATCTGCTGGGGCTCACGGACGACTGGTCCGCCTTCGACTCCCCCGCGTTCCAGGCCCGCCTGCCGGAGCGGCTTCAGGCGCTCCGGCGCACGCATCCGCACCTGGCGGCCCCGGCGACGCATCTCATCTGGCCCGCGCTCCTCGCCGCGATTCTGGGGCAGAAGATCACCGTGGAGGAGGCCCAGTTCGCCTACCGCCATCTCGCGAAGCGATGGGGCGAGGCCGCACCGGGCGCCGGGAACGGGGTGGCCCCGCCGTGGCTGCGCCTCGCGCCGACCCCGCACGCCGTGCGCCTCATCTCCTCCTGGGACTGGCACGCGGCGAAGGTGGACTCCTCACGGTCGACGACGGCGATGCTCGCCTCCCGCTCCAGCAGCCTCGAGAAGATCGCGGGCCTCAGCGAGGCCGACGCCTACACCGCACTCCAGCGGCTCCCCGGCGTGGGCGAGTGGACCGCCGCCGAGACGGTGCAGCGCACCCACGCCGCGCGGGACGCCGTCTCCGTGGGCGACTTCCACCTGGCGCATCACGTGGGCCAGATGCTCATCGGCCGGCGCGTGGACGACGACGGCATGCTGACGCTGCTCTCCCCGTATGCCGGACAGAGGCAGCGGGTGGTGCGGCTCTTGGGCACGAGCGGCATCCGGAAACAGGCCTACGGCCCCCGGCTCGCACCGGAGGACCACAGGCAGAGGTGAGGGGCTGGCCGGGCCGTGCCCGACGCTCTTCCCGGTGTGACCCTAGGGGTCAGGCCTGGGATCAGGCCTGGGCGGAGTCTTCGGTGCCCTGGGCAGCCATCTTGGCGCGGATGTCATCCATGTCCAGGCCGCGAATCTGCTTGATGAGGTCCTCGACCGCAGAGGCCGGAAGCGCCCCTGGCTGGGAGAACACGAGAATGCTCTGGCGGAAGGCCATGAGCGTGGGGATGGAGCGGATCTGGGCCATGGCCGCCAGGTTCTGCTCTGCCTCCGTGTCCACCTTGCCGAAGACGATGTCCGGGTGGTTCTGTGACACCGCCTCGTAAATGGGGGCGAACTGTCGGCAGGGCTGACACCATCCGGCCCAGAAGTCAACGAGCACGATCTCGCTGCTCTGGAGCTTTTCGGCGAAAGTGGCCTCGGTCAAGTCAACTGTGCTCATAGAGCCAACAGTACCGGCCCGAATGCGCCGGTCGCAGCGCGACCAGGCCTCAGACGAGGTCCGCCACCAGCTTGGTGAGCGGCCCGATGGCCGCCGCGAGTGCATCCCGCTCAGCCTCAGAGAGAAGGCCGAGCCGCGAGGACAGGGCCTGGACGCGAACGCCCAAGTCCTCCTCCAGCACCTTTCGCCCCCGAGGAGTGATGGCCACCAGCACTGCCCGGCTGTCTGTCGGATCCGGGGCGCGCTGCACCATGCCGTTCCGCTCCAGGCGGATGACCTGCTCTGTGACGCTGGGAACCCGGATGCCCAGCTCCCGGGCAAGCCAGCTCACCCGCTGAGGGTCGTCTCGAATGAGGTCGAGGAGGCTTGCATGGGCGCTCGTCAGCGGCGACTGTCCGTCGAGGTGCCGCTGAAGCAGCAGCGTTCCGCGGAGCGCTTTGCGGAGATCAGCGGCCAGGGCCAGCTCGGGGCGGTGTCCGGAGGTCTCATTCACAGTGGGTCGTTCAAGAAGGGCAGAATTTTCCATAGGCACATGATATAAGAAGGTCTTGCGTTTTAGAAATCGATAGGGCAACTCTCATGGCGGGCATCTTGTTTAGGCCACCGTCCTACAGCCCGCCCCGTGACCCGTTTCACCATGCACCACCCCTTCCTGTGTCCCGCCCCTTCCCGCACCCCGCCCCTACCAGCGGACCCCACCCACCACCCCACCCCCCGGGAAGCATTCCCCCCCGGCGGGCCCCACCCCAGGGGGCCCCCCTACACAGAGGGCCCTGCCTTCTCGGGATCCACGCTCCCAGACCTGCGCGCTGGCGTCCGGAGCTCTTTCGCACCGGGATGCGTACAGGTTCTGGCCGCCTTGTCCAGACTGCGGCCGCCTTCAGGCCCGGATCCGCGAAAAACAGGCCGAAGGTGTCCGTGATCTGGAGAAGGCGGCCATAGTCTGGACGGCGCCCCGGCGACATAGTCTGGACGATGCCCCGGCACCAGAGCCCTGAACGAGAGGCACGTGCCGTCGCCAGACCAGAAGCACGGGAAAAACCTGGAAAACACAGAAGCGCGAGGCCTGGATTTCTCCAGACCCCGCGCTTCGACGGTGGCAGATGAGGGATTCGAACCCCCGTAGGCGTTGCCAGCTGATTTACAGTCAGCCCCCTTTGGCCGCTCGGGTAATCTGCCCCGCATACTTTCCGCAGGCTCAAGAGCCAGCGAAAGGCAACACGACAACACTACACAAGATCTGCGCTCCGCGCGAATCCTGCCCTCCCAGAGCCCCCTCTCCCGCTCAACCGCCCGCATCCCCTCTAAACTAGGGGGTAACTCAGAACCCCCCCTCAAAGGAGCAGCGCATGGCCAGCGATTCCACATTCGATATCGTCAGCAAGGTTGACAAGCAGGAGGTCGCCAACGCCCTCAACCAGGCTCAGAAGGAGATCGCCCAGCGGTACGACTTCAAGGGGGTCGGCGCAGAGGTGGACTTCTCCGGCGAGGACATCCTCATCAAGGCCAACTCGGAGGAGCGCGCCAAGGCTGTGCTGGACGTGCTGCAGTCCAAGTTCGTCAAGCGCAACATCTCCCTCAAGTCCCTGGATGCCGGCGAGCCCTACGCCTCCGGCAAGGAGTACCGCATCGAGTGCTCCATCAAGGAGGGCATCGCCCAGGACATCGCCAAGAAGGTCAACAAGATCATCCGCGACGAGTGCCCCAAGTCGGTCAAGTCCCAGATCCAGGGCGACGAGCTCCGCGTGAGCTCCAAGTCCCGCGATGACCTGCAGGAGACCATCCAGATCCTCAAGGCAGCCGACGTGGAGGTCGACCTCCAGTTCATCAACTTCCGCTGATCTTCCCCGACCCTCGACGAGAGGATAGAGCAGTGCCCTCCGCCCCCATCGATGCCACGGCATCTGAACCGGACACCCTGGGGGCACTGCCTCCCCTCGCCGGCTACGGCCCCGGCGTGCCTCGGAAGATCCAGGTCCCCGAGGTCACCCTCATCGAGGTTCTCAACGCGGCCTCGCGGGATCACGGCCCCAAGCCGGCCCTTGACTTCTTCGGCCGGGTCACCTCGTATGCGGATCTGCGCGCGCAGGTCACCGCGGCAGCGCAGGTTCTCCGAGACGCGGGCGTCACCCCCGGCGACCGCGTCGCTCTCCTCCTGCCGTCCTGCCCCCAAGCGGTGGTCGCCTTCTATGCGGTCCTCGAGGCAGGCGGCGTCGTCGTCGCCCAGAACCCCCTGTACACCTCGGATGAGGTGCGCCGACTGTTCCTCCAGCACGAAGCGACAGTCGCGGTCGTCTGGGACAAGGCCGCGGACGCGCTCGCCGCGCTCGACCTCCCCGCCCCGCCGCGGGTGTTCACCGTGGACATGTCCCGCGCGATGCCGCCGCTCAAGCGCCTCGCCCTTCGCCTCCCTCTCGCGAAGGCGCGCGCTGCTCGGACGGCCATGACGACGACGACGCGGGTGGGCGCCTCGTGGGACGACGCCGTCCGGGCCGCTCTCCGCAAAGCCCCCTCAGCCCCGGCTCCAGCGCATGCGGGAGATCCGCGGGATGTGGCCCTCCTCCTCTTCACGGGCGGCACGACGGGCGCGCCCAAGGCGGCGATGCTCACCCACCGGAACCTCGTGGCCAATGTGACGCAGAGCCGCGCCTGGGTGCCCCATCTGAAGGAGGGCGAGGAGGTCTTCTACGGGGTGCTCCCCATCTTCCACGCCTACGGGATGTCCCTGTGCCTGCTCGCGTCGGTGCGGATGGGCGCCTGCCTCGTGATGTTCCCCCGCTTCGACGCGGACCAGGTGCTGGACGCGATGAAGCGCCGTCCGGCGACGTTCCTCCCCGGCGTGCCGCCGATCTACGCGAAGCTCGCCGACGCCGTCGAGAAGCGCGGAGGGGACCTCAGCAGCATCCGCGTGGCGCTCTCCGGCGCGATGCCGCTGCCGCCTGAGCTCGTGGAGCGCTGGGAGAAGCTCACAGGCGGCTACCTCATTGAGGGCTACGGGATGACGGAGACGGCGCCGATCGCTCTGGGGAACCCTCTGGCCCCGACCCGCCAGCCAGGGTCCGTGGGGCTGCCGTTCCCCAGCACGGAGATCCGGCTCGTCGACCCGGAGAATCCCGCCGTGGAGCGCGGCCCCGGCGAGCCGGGCGAGCTCCTCATCCGCGGCCCGCAGGTCTTCGCGGGCTACTGGAACAACCGGGAGCAGACGGACGAGATCCTCCTGCCCGGCGGCTGGCTGCGGACCGGGGACGTGGCCGAAATGGACGAGGCGGGCTTCGTGCGCATTGTGGACCGCATCAAGGACCTCATCATCACGGGCGGGTTCAACGTGTACCCGTCGGAGGTGGAGGACCAGCTCCGGGAACACCCGAGCGTGGAGGACGCGGCGGTCATCGGCGTCCCCGGCGCGGACGGCTCCGAGGACGTTCACGCGGCGATCGTGCTCAGCCCCGGAGAAGACCTCGACGCCGAGGAGCTCAGGGCCTACCTGCGCCAGCGCATGGCCGGGTACAAGGTGCCCAAGAGCTTCCAGGCCGTGGACGACCTGCCCCGCTCCGCCGTGGGCAAGGTGCTGCGGAAGGACGTGCGGGCGGAGGTGCGGGGGGCTGAGGCGCAGGGGGCGTAGGTCCCATCTGCGGGATGCGGAACTCCCAGGACGTCGTGGGGCCTTGTTTGAGGGGGCTGATCCATTGGCCAGAGCGTCCATGAACGCTTCAGCGCTTCCTGCCCTTGAGCTTCCCGACACGGATGTCGGCGCCTTCAGCGAAGACCTAGGCTTGGACATCACAGGCAGGCAACCCCTGCAGCAGCCTGAGATCATTGACAGTTCAGAAAGAGCATGAAGGGAGCTATCAATGACGTCTGATCCAATACACGGTGAGTTGGGCGAGTTCATTCTCTATCAGACTGAAGACGGGCAAGCCACAGTTCAGATGAGAGCTGTCGGCGGCACGGTGTGGTTGACCCAAGCCCAGATTGCCGCTCTGTTCGGAACCACCCCCCAGAACATCTCGCAGCACTTGCGCACTGTCTACGGTGACGGAGAGGTTGTGAAAGAGGCAACTTGTAAGAAGTTCTTACACGTTGCCGCCGAGGGCTCCCGCTCGGTTCAGCGAAACACCTTGTACTACAGCCTCGAGGCCGTTCTTGCTGTGGGATACCGGATCAAATCTCATCGAGGCGTCCAATTCCGCCAGTGGGCTACGACAACTCTGAAGGAGTACCTGGTCAAGGGCTTCGTCATGGATGACGCACGTCTGAAGGACGGGAGGGGTTACGACTACTTTGACGAGCTCCTTGAGCGCATTCGGGACATCCGGGCCTCCGAGAAGCGGTTCTACCAGAAGATCACAGACATTTTCTCAACGGCTGTGGACTATGACAGTGCAAGTCAGATTGCCCGTGATTTCTTCGCATCTGCTCAGAACAAAGTGATCTACGCGGTCACGGGGCAGACCGCCGCTGAACTGATCATTGCCCGGTCAAACCCTGAGGAGCCCAACATGGGGCTGACATCGTGGGGCGGGGACCGAGTACGCAAGAAGGATGTCACGGTGGCGAAGAACTATCTGACCCAGAGCGAGATTTCTGAGCTCAATCGGCTGACGACGATGCTCTTGGATTTCGCCGAGGACAGAGCCCGAGCTCGCCGAGAGATCACGATGGCTCAATGGGCAGAACATGTTGACCGTTTTCTGGTGTTCAACGAGCGGGAGGTGCTCAGCGGACCGGGACGTATTTCTCACGCTTCGATGGAGAAGCAAGTGCAGTCTCGATACGACTCATTTTCCGCCGCTCGGCGGAAGGCTGAAGACCGAGTTGCAGAGGCGACACACATGCATGAACTGGAGATGCTTCACAAGAAGCTGAGGTCGGAGCAGCCTCCTGAAAGGCTCATTTCCCTGGACCGCCCCGAGGAAAGCCCTCACGCATAGCCTGGCAGCCGCCATCGACCGCTTCAGCTGGCTGGCAGGGCCTCGAGGAGGGTGGTGTCAAAGGGTCGGTGCAACAACTCCCGTGAGAATTTCGTTGAGCTTAGCAGCCGGACTCGCCCAACGCAGGGTCTGCCTGGGCCGTTCGTTCAGCTCCTCCGCGACCGCGTCAAGCTCTTCCTGGCTCACGGTGCGAAAGTCAGTGACGCCCTTGGGAAAATAGTTCGCGCGCAACAGGCCATTGGTGTTCTCATTCGAACCTCGCTGCCAAGGCGAGTGCGGATCACAAAAGAACACCGGCATCTGCGCCGCGATGGTGAACTGCTCATGCTGACGCATCTCTGCTCCTTGATCCCAGGTCAGTGACCGACGCAGCTGAGCGGGCATACGACACATCAGCCCGGTCAGCACATCAATGACCTCGCTGGAGATCCTCGCCCCGGGCAGGGCTCCGAGCATCACGAACCG
>JAGLBH010000003.1 GCA_018260285.1 Arthrobacter sp.
GTCGATCGCGGCGAGGGCCTCCCCCGCGTCGGCGCGGATGCCGAGAGCCGGGCGGTTGGACTCGAGCACGCGCGGCTCGGCGTCGATCTGGATGAGGCGGCCCCGCGGCTCGAGGGTGAAGTAGTTGCTCGTCACCTCGCCGAGGGACGTGCCGATCGCGATGAGCACGTCGGCGTCCTCGAGGACGTCCGTCGTGTACCGGTCTTCGATCCACGACTGGAGGGAGAGCTCGTGGTTCCACGGGAAGGCGCCGTTGCCGCCGGGCGAGCAGATGACCGGGGCGCCGAGCTTCTCGGCGATCGAGAGGAGCGAGGCCTCAGCGCCGCCGCGCCGCACGCCGCCGCCAGCGATGATCGCTGGTCGCTTGGCGTCCTTGAGCCAGGAGATGGCCTCGCGCACGAGCTCCACGCGGGGCGGGTTCTCTGCGGAGACCGCGAGGGCGTCCTCCACGCGGGGCACGATCGTCTTGTCGAGGAGCACGTCCTGCGGGACCTCGATCCAGACCGGGCCCATCGGCGTCGAGATCGCCTCGGTCCACGCGTCCTGAATGGCGGAGGGAATGCCGGAGGCGTGCTGGACGAGCCGCTGGCTCTTCGTCACGTTGGACGCGGAGAGCTTCTGGTCGTCGAGCTGGTGGAGCATGCCCTTGCGGCGCGCGCCGATGCCGGCCACGGGGATCTGGGAGGCGACGACGATCATCGGCACGCCCGTCGCATAGGCCTCCTGGAGTCCCGCGAGCGCCGTGAGGGCGCCGGGGCCCGTGGAGAGGAAGAGGACGCCGACCTCCCCTGTGGCGCGCGAGTAGCCGTCGGCAGCGAAGGCCGCGTTGTTCTCCACGCGGGAGGAGATGAAGTGCAGGTTGGAGCGGGAGAGCGCGTCGAAGAGGCCGAGGGCGTGCTGCCCCGGGATCCCGAAGACGGTCTTCGCCCCGAGCGCCTCGAGGGTCTCGATGACGAGGTCCCCGCCGTTGCGCTGCGTGGACGGGTCCACCGTGGAGGTGAGGCCCTCGGATGCGTGGGGTGCTTCAGACATTACTTGGCTCCTTCTGCGGAGTCGGTGTTCTCGGAGGCCGCGCGCTCGGAGAGCAGCGTGACGAGGTCGTAGGCCACGTGGCTGGCGGCGACGCCGGTCAGCTCGGCGTGGTCGTAGGCCGGGGAGACTTCGACGACGTCGGCCCCGATGAGGTTGGTGCCGCGCAGGCCGCGGATGATCTCGAGGAGCTCGCGGCTGGTGATGCCGCCGGCCTCGGGGGTGCCCGTGCCGGGGGCGTGAGCCGGGTCCAGCACGTCGATGTCCACCGAGATGTAGAGCGGGCGGTCCCCGATGCGGTCCTTGAGCTTGTCCACGATCTCCTGGACGCCCTGGTAGTAGACGTCCGAGCTCGTGACGATGCCGAAGCCGAAGCGGCGGTCGTCCTCAAGGTCCTTCTTGCCGTAGAGCGGCCCGCGGGTGCCGACGTGGCTGATCGCGTCCGTGTCCAGCAGCCCCTCTTCAACGGCCCGGCGGAACGGGGTGCCGTGCGTGTACTCGGCGCCGAAGTAGGTGTCCCAGGTGTCCAGGTGGGCGTCGAAGTGGAGCAGGGCCACGGGCTCCCCGGCGCGCTCCTTGGCGGCGCGCAGGAGGGGCAGGGCCACGGTGTGGTCCCCGCCGAGCGTCAGAAGGCGGGTGCCGTTCTGGGTCAGCTCGAGCGCGCTGTCCTGGATCATCTCCAGGGCCTCGTTGATGTTGAACGGGTTGACGGACATGTCCCCGGCGTCGGCCACCTGGGCGGCGGCGAACGGCGAGAAGTCCTGAGCCGGGTTGTACGGCCGCAGCAGGCGCGAGGACTCGCGCACATGGTTGGCTCCGAACCGCGCGCCTGGGCGGTAGGAGACTCCTGAGTCGAAGGGAATGCCAACGACGGCGACGTCTGCGTGGCTGACCTGGTCCAGGCGGGGAAGCCGGGCGAACGTGGCCGGCCCTGCGTAGCGTGGAATGAGGGAGGAGTCGACGGGCCCGAGTCGGCCGCCCTCCTCGATGCGCACTTCTTTCACGTGTCTTCTCCTAGCGTTCCCGGGCTGTGCCCGGCATCGAGGGCCTTGGCACTGCACCAGAGCAGCCTCGTTCCCCTATTTTAGGGCGGCTGGGTTTGAGGTTTGTTCGCTGTCACATTCGCGGCTCGTGTTGTACCGCGTCCGCTACGCTGTTCGCCATGATGAAGCTGATCGCCCCGACCGCCGCCCTGCACGCCTCGTGGCTGGAGAACCTCGACGAATGGGGCGGCATCCAGCAGGACGGCGCCGGGGTGCGCCGCGCCGAGGCGAAGGGCCTTGACCTGCGCAGCGCTGAGGACTTCGGCACGTGGGTGGACACGCTTCGCGCGGATGAGCGCCCCGGCTCCCATCTCCCCGAGGGCTATGCTCCCTCGATCGTCCGCTGGGCCGTGGAGAACGACGACTACCTCGGGGCGATCCAGCTGCGCAGCGCGCTGGTCAGCCGGAGCCTGCAGGAGCTCTCCGGCCACATCGGCTACAGCGTGCGCCCTTCGGCTCGGCGTCGCGGAGTGGCCACCTTCATGCTGCGCTCCATGCTGGAGACCGCCATGGACCAGGGCCTGGAGAAGGTGCTCATCACGTGCGACGACTCCAACGAGGCATCGCGACGCACGATCGAGGCCGCTGGCGGCGTGCTGGAATCGGTGCGCCAGCCGGACGACTTCGCTCGCGAGCTGGGCTACCCGAACCCGCTGAGGCGCTATTGGATCACCCTCTGAGGGGAGATCCTCCTCACTCCTCCCCCTGCCGGCCAAATTCTGACGGCAACCTAAGTTTTCAGTCCCCCCTCGACCGGCGTATTGTCATCCCTCGTGAAGATCAAGTCGCCGGTTTTCGGCCCGCCCCGCGTCCAGTCGAAGCGCACCCGCACAGAGCGCATCCAGCGATGGCTGTTCCAGGAGAACACCCAGGACTCTGACCACGGCGGCGCCTACTCGCACACCGAGGAGACCCACAAGACCTACTCGTGGTGGAAGGTCATGTGCCTCACCGGCGTGGACTACTTCTCCACCCTCGGCTACCAGCCGGCCATCGCGGCCTCGGCTGCGGGCCTCCTCTCCCCGATCGCCACGATCGTCCTCGTGCTCGTGACCCTCTTCGGCGCCCTCCCGGTCTACCGGCGGGTGGCCATCGAGTCGCCGCACGGCCAGGGCTCCATCGCCATGCTCGAGCGGCTCTTCAGCAAGTGGAACGCCAAGCTGCTCGTCCTCGCGCTCATCGGGTTCGCCGCGACCGACTTCATGATCACGATGACCCTCTCGGCCGCGGACGCCTCGGCCCACGTCATCGAGAACCCCTTCGTGCCGCACTGGGTGGCCGACTACCGGATTCTTCTCACCCTCCTCTTCCTCTCCGCGCTCTGCGTGGTCTTCGTCCGCGGCTTCTCCGAGGCCATCGGCCTGGCCGTCGTGCTCGTCATCATCTATCTGGGCCTCAACGTCGTCGTCATGGTGACGGCGGCCATGCACGTGGCCGATCACCCCGTGGTCATCCACGACTGGTGGGCGACCCTCACGACACAGCACTCCAATCCCTGGATGCTTCTGGGCCTGGCCCTCCTGACGTTCCCTCGCCTGGCGCTCGGCCTCTCCGGCTTTGAGACCGGCGTGGCGGTTCTGCCGCAGATCAAGGGCAAGGACACTGACGAGCCTGAGCGCCCGATGGGCCGCATCCGCGGGGGGCATCGTCTGCTGACGACAGCCGCCGTCATCATGAGCGTGTTCCTCATCGCGTCCTCCTTCCTGACGATCTGGCTCATCCCGCTCGAGAAGTACGAGCCGGGGGGACCTGCCAACGGCCGCGCCCTGGCCTACCTGGCCCACGAGTACCTGGGCGAGGGCTTCGGCACCGTCTACGACATCTCCACCGTGGCCATCCTCTGGTTCGCCGGCGCCTCCGCCATGGCCGGCATGCTCAACCTCATCCCCCGCTACCTGCCCCGCTACGGCATGGCCCCGGCCTGGGCTTCAGCCCTCCGCCCGCTCGTGCTCGTGCTCACCGCGGTGGCCTGGATCATCACGTTCATCTTCAAGGCGGACGTCGAGGCGCAGGGCGGCGCGTACGCCACGGGCGTGCTCGTCCTCATCACGTCGGCGGCCTTCGCCGTGACGATGTCCTTCAAGACCAAGGGCCGAAAGGGCTGGGCGGCCGCCTTCGGCGTCATCACGGGCGTGTTCGTCTTCACGACGATCACCAACATCGTCGAGAAGCCGGACGGCGTGAAGATCGCCTCGGTCTTCATCCTTGCCGTCATCATCATCAGCATCCTCTCCCGCGCCCGCCGCTCCTTCGAGCTGCGCGCCACGACCGTCCACTTCGACGACGCCGCCTACGCGATGATCAAGAACGCCCGCGCGTTCCACGTGATCGCGCACGAGCCGGAGAGCGACTCCAGCGCCGCCGAGCGCTACGAGCAGAAGACCGCCCACGCGCAGATGGCCAACCACCTGCCTGAGGGCATCCGCCCGTTCTTCATCGAGGTCTTCGTGGACGACTCCTCGGACTTCGAGGGGCACCTTGAGGTGCACGGCATCCGCCGCGGGGACCACCGCGTGCTGGCCGTCCACTCTTCCAACGTGCCGAACACCATCGCCGCCGTGCTGCTCCACCTCCGGGACAAGACGGGCGTCATGCCGCACGTCTACTTCCGCTGGACCGAGGGCAACCCCGTGCAGAACATGGTCAAGTACCTGCTCTTCGGGCAGGGCGAGGTGGCTCCGGTGACCCGCGAGGTGCTCCGCGAGGCCGAGCCTGATCCCCGCCGCCGCCCCTGGGTCCACGTGGGCTGACCTTCCCGATTCTTCGGGGCCGGCAGTACACTCAGTGCATGACCCCAGCCACTGCAGTCAACACCGCCATTGTTGTCCTCTACCTCGTCGCCATGCTCGGCTTCGGGTTCTGGGGCAGGAGCCGCACCACGGACCAGTCTGACTATCTGGTGGCCGGCCGACGGCTGGGGCCCTTCGTCTACACGGGGACCATGGCTGCGGTGGTCCTCGGCGGGGCCTCCACCGTGGGCGGCGTCGGCCTGGGCTACAAGATGGGCCTGTCCGGCATGTGGCTCGTCGTGGCGATCGGCGTGGGCGTGCTCCTCCTCAGCCTGGCCTTCTCGGGGACCATCTCGCGGCTGAGGATCTACACCGTCTCCGACATGCTCTCCCTGAGGTACGGCTCGGGGGCCACGCGCTTCTCCGGCGTCGTCATGTTCCTCTACACGATCGCCCTGGCCGTGACGAGCACGGGCGCCTACGGAACCGTGCTCCATGTGCTGCTCGGCTGGGACCGATGGCTGTGCGTCCTCGCGGGAGGAGCCGTGGTGCTCGTCTACTCGGTGGTGGGCGGAATGTGGTCCATCACGCTGGCGGATCAGGCCCAGTTCTTCATCAAGACCATCGGCATCTTCTTCCTCATGCTCCCGCTCGTGCTGGCCAGGGCAGGCGGCTTCGACGGCATCCGCGAGCGGCTGGGCGACTCCTACTTCCAGCTCATCGGCACTGCCGAGCACGGAGCGGACGGGCAGACGATCCTCACCTGGTTCCTCGTCTACACGCTGGGCCTGCTCATCGGGCAGGACATCTGGCAGCGGGTCTTCACGGCCCGCTCCAGCCGAGTGGCCACGTTCGGCGGGGCGGCGGCCGGGATCTACTGCATCCTGTACGGCGCGGCTGGCGCGGTCATCGGCATGGGCGCCCACGCTGTTCTGGGCGACGGGATCAAGGCGCGTGACGACGTCTATGCCGAGGTCGCCAACACCATCCTCCCCGTGGGCGTCGGCGGGTTTGTCCTGGCGGCTGGCATTGCGGCGATGATGTCCACGGCGTCAGGCGCGCTCATCGCTGCGGCCACGGTCGGGCGCAATGACGTGCTTCCTCTCCTCACGGGGCGCCGGAACCTCACGGAGTCCGACGACGCCGGCCGGTCTGCCGCTCCCCGCACTGCCCCGGACTCCCCCGCAGGGGAGGCTCACGACGAGATTTCCGGCAACCGCGCCTGGGTTCTCGCCGTGGGGGCGGTGGTCCTGGGGATCTCCGCCCTCATGGCAGCGGATGCCAACGGCAAGGATCTCGTCATCGCCTGCCTGACCGTGGCCTACGACCTGCTGGTCGGCGGTCTGCTCGTCGCCATTGTGGGCGGATTCGTCTGGAAGCGCGGCACGGGAGCGGGCGCCGCGGCGGCGATGATCGGCGGCATGGCGGCCACTCTGGCGGCCATGGGGGTCTACTCCTCCACGCTGGGCTCGCTCCTGGACGGCATCCTGGCCAATGAGCCGATCTACTGGGGGCTGGGCGTCTCGGCGGTGCTCTACGTCGTCGTCTCCTTGACGTCGGCGCCCACTCCGGAGGCGATCCGGCAGGAGTGGCGCCGCCGGCTGACGCGGTAAACGATTCATCGACCGTCTTTGGGGAAATGCTATTCTGAACGCCACGCCCAGTCTCACCTCCCGAGGAGTCCCATTGTCCTTCTTCACCCGCCGACCTTTCACTCAGGCTTCCTCTGTAGCCGCGATGGCGGCTGCTCAAGCTCCTCTGCGCCGACGGCCGCCCCCGCCAGCTCCGCCACGTCCTCCGCCCCAGCTGCGTCCTCCCCCTCGGCCTCGTCTGCGACGCCGACCGCCAGCACCTCGGCCTCCTCCTCGGCCTCCTCCAGCCCCAAGGCCAGCGCGTCGAGCTCCACCCCCTCGTCCCCCGCCCCGAGCTCTGCGCAGCCGAAGCCCTCGACGAGCTCTCCCGCAGCCCCGTCTCAGACCCCCACTGCGCCGCAGGCGCCGGCCCTTCCCGCCGGGATGGCGCTTCACACGTTTGCCAACAACGGTGTGACGATGGGCATCCCGTCTGCCTGGAGCGCCCTCTCGGAGGACGATTCCTCCGCCTCCTTCAAGACCACGGGCGGCGCGAATCTGACTGTCGCCGCGACCCGGGCCGCCCAGGTGGACACCCGCGTGCTCACCGTGCTGGAGCAGCCAGGATTCATGCGCTCCGTCGCCTATGAGGGTGTCTCCCCAGCGGATCCCACGGTCAAGATTGTCGTGTACCTCATCTACAGCCCCGCTCACGGGAAGATGATGGTGCTGGAGACGGCGTCGAACGTGGACTACTCCGGCACCGGCCCTGCAGGCACGCCGAAGGTCATGGTCTACTATTCGCGCGAGCTGCCCGACCCGCAGGGCACCCTGACAGAGGCCGACCTCGACGCGCAGGGCGTCCAGTTCGTCCAGTCTCGTGCAGGCCAGGAGTCCCTCGCGGTTCTCAACACGGTCAAGACCGCACGGTAGGCCCCAACACTCCCCTGCCACCCGGAGAAAGCGGCGGGTTTAGACGCGGGCAATAGGCATCAGGGGAAGGTCAGGGAAGAATGGAGGGCGATGAGCACTCAGACCCCCACGCCCCAGGAAATCAAGCGGTGGAACCGCTATCTCGCCGACGAAATCGCGGAAGGGGACCTGTACCGCAAGCTGGCTGAGAAGAAGACCGGCGAGGACAAGGCCATCCTCGAAGGGCTCGCCGCCGCCGAGGAGCGCCACGCAGAGCACTGGCGCACCCTCCTGGGGCCGCACGTCGCCAAGCGCCGCCCGAGCCTGCGCCGCCTGCTCATGCGCATCATGGCCTCGGTCTTCGGCTCCGTGTTCGTCCTGGCCCTGGCCCAGCGCGCCGAGGGCGACTCCCCCTACGCACGCGAGTCCGCCGCCACGCCGCAGATGGCCGCCGACGAGATGATCCACGAGGAGATCGTGCGCGGCCTGGCCACGCGAGGCCGCAACGCCCTCTCGAGCAACTTCCGCGCCGCGGTGTTCGGCATGAATGACGGCCTCGTCTCCAACCTGGCGCTTGTGCTGGGCATCGGGGCCACGGGGGTGAGCTCCGGCGTCGTTCTCTTCACCGGTTTCGCAGGGCTCTTGGCAGGCGCCCTGTCCATGGGCGCGGGCGAGTACATTTCGGTGCGCTCCCAGATCGAGCTGCTCGGCGCGTCGAAGCCCACCCAGGTGACGCTCAAGGCCGCCCCGGATCTCAGCCTGGACAGCAACGAGCTGGAGCTGGTCTACCGCGCCCGCGGCATGAGCCGAGAGGACGCGCATCACCGCGCCATGGAGCGCCTCGGCTTCCTGGACTGCGACTGCGACCGCAGCCTCTCCCACCGCCCCGAGGAGAAGCCGGACGAGGAGGAGTCAGAGCTCGTCGGCACGAGCATGGGCGTGGCGATCTCCAGCTTCATCTTCTTCGCCTCGGGCGCGTTCGTGCCGATCATCCCGTACCTCTTCGGGGCCACGGGCCTCACCGGGGTCGTGGCCTCGGCCGTCCTCGTGGCATTCTCGCTGCTCCTCACGGGCGGCATCGGCGGCGTGCTCTCCGGCCAGGCGCCGCTCAAGCCGGGCCTGCGCCAGATGCTCATCGGCCTCGGCGCCGCGTCCGTGACGTACCTCATCGGCACGCTCTTCGGCGCGAACATCCACTAGGACCGCAGAACCCCCACAGCCTCATCCACCGAGTCCACGAGGAAGACGGCCTTCTCCATGGGCCGGCCCTTCGCCAGAGCGGAGAGGAGGGGCCAGACTGGCAGCGTCGTCGTCCAGTACTCCCTGCCCACGAGAATCATGGGGCTGACCGCCTCGGGCGAGGAGGCGTAGTAGTTCTCGCACGCGTCCTGGAAGACCTCCTGGACGGTGCCCCCGGCGCCGGGGAGGAAGACGATGCCGCCGGAGCAGATCTCCAGGAGGATGGCTTCGCGCTGGGCGTTGGCGAAGTACTTGACGATGTCGGTGGCGAAGGCGTTGGGCGGCTCGTGCCCGTAGAACCAGGTGGGAATGCCGAGGCTGCGCCCGCCCGTCACGCCCGCGGCGGCCAGCTCGGAGCGGACCCCGAGGGCGGCCCGCGCCCACGCGGAGACACTCGGGCGGAAGGAGGGCACTGCGGCCACGGCCTCCAGTGCGGAGTCGAGCGCCGCCGAGCCGGCCGGCTGCACGAAGGCCCCCAGGTTGGCGGCCTCCATCGCGCCCGGACCCCCGCCCGTGGCCACGGAGAATCCGGCCTCCTGGAGCTGGAACCCCAGGCGGGCGGCGGCGGCGTAGTCCTCGGACCCGCGCTCGGCGGCATGCCCGCCCATGACGCCCACGAGCGGGCCGTCCCAGCTCAGGGAGCGCAGGGTCTCCCCCATGCGGTGGTCGTGGAGGGACATGGCGAGGGAGGCGGACTCGGACTCGCCCGCGCCCACCGCAGTGTTCTCGCAGTACCACTGGTAGATGAGGCCGTCCGGGGAGTGCTCGTACGGGGATCCCTCCGCCACGCCTGCATAGAGGTCCTCGGGGGCGTATGCCGAGGCGCGGTAGGGGTTGAAGGGCATCTCCGCGAGCGCGGGGAAGACGAGGCCGCCCTGCTTGCGGACCGCGTCCCCGAAGCCCTCCGGCAGGGCCGTGCCGAGGAAGACGGCGCCCTTGAGGTCCAGGCCCTCCAGCGCGTCCCGGCGCTGCGTCAGGTCGATGGGCCCGATCCTCCAGCCGCCGGCGGAGGTCCCCCGTTTGGCCAGGAGGTCGAACTGCTCCAGGGCGGAGACCTCTGTGATGCGGGGCGTGCGGGAGGAGTGGGGGCTGAGTGTCATGCCCCTATCCTCGCCCGCCGCCGAGCTCGTGCGCCAGCGCCTCCATCTCCGCGCCGCCGGACATCGCCCGGGTCAGCTCGTCCAGGCTCACCGCCCCGCGCGTGTAGGAGGCGAGCACGGATCCGCGCTGGAGCACCACGAACCGGTCCCCGATGGGGAACGCGTGGTGGGGGTTGTGGGTGATGAAGATGACTGCGCTGCCCCGTTCGCGCGCCGCGGCAATGTGCTTGAGCACCACCCCGGCCTGCTTGACGCCGAGGGCCGCCGTCGGCTCGTCGAGAATGAGCACGCGCGCGCCGAAGTGCACGGCTCGCGCGATCGCCACGGACTGCCGCTGCCCGCCGGAGAGCTCGCCGATCGGCTGCTCCACGTCCGCCAGGTCGATGCCCATGCCGGCGAGCTCGGTGCGGGTGATCTGCCGCATCTCCTCCGCGCGCATCCGTCCGAACGCGCCGGCCAGCTCGTTGCCGAGGAAGAAGTTCCGCCACACGGACATGAGCGGCACCACCGCAAGGTCCTGGTACACGGCGGCGATCCCGGCGTCGAGCGCCTGGCGCGGAGAGGCGAAGGCCACGGGCGAGCCGTCCACGAGGTACTCCCCCGAGCTCGGCGTGATGCGCCCGGAGAGGATCTTGATGAGGGTGGACTTGCCCGCGCCGTTGTCCCCGAGCACGCACGTCACCTCGCCCGCGCCGACCGTCAGCGAGACGTCCCGGAGCGCGTCCACCGCCCCGTACCGCTTGGAGACCTCCCTGAGCTCGACGACGCCGGGGGCCGCTTCCACTGCCTCGCTCATGCCTTCTTCACTCTCTTGCGGACGGTCATGTTGATGATGGTGGCCAGGAGCAGCATGAGCCCCAGGAAGAACTTGAACCAGTCCGGGTTCCACTCCGCGAAGACGATGCCCTTCTGGACCATGCCGAAGATGAGCGCGCCGATCCCTGCGCCGATGACGCTGCCGTATCCGCCCGTCAGCAGGGTGCCGCCGATGACGGCCGCGATGATGTAGAGGAACTCGTTGCCGATGCCCTCGCCGGACTGCACCGTGTCAAAGGCGAAGAGCATGTGCATGCCCACGAGCCACGCGCAGAGGGCCACACCCATGTAGAGGCCGATCTTCACGCGCGCCACGGGAACGCCCTGGGCCCGGGCGGCCTCTTCGTCCCCGCCGACGGCCTTGATCCAGTTGCCCCACGTCGTGGACCTCAGGATCCAGGCGCCCGCTGCCGTGAGGAGCAGCCAGAAGAGGACGGTCACGCTGAGGGAGAAGCCCCCGACCTGCAGGGTGGAGGCGAAGACGGCCCGGCCGGCGTCGAACCCGTCCATGTCAGAAATGGACGGCGAGGCCACGGACCCGCCCACCGCGCGCGTCACCGAGAGGTTGAGCCCCGTGAGCATGAGGAAGCTCGCGAGGGTCACGATGAAGCTGGGCAGCCTCGTCCGGGTGAGGAGCCAGCCGTTGAAGGCCCCCACGAGCAGCGAGACGAGGAGCGCCACCCCCACGCCCACCCACACGTTGAGGACGAAGTACCAGGAGAAGAGGCCCGCCGTCAGGGAGGAGGTCACCACGGCCACTCCGGCGGAGAGATCGAACTCCCCTCCGATCATGAGGAGGGCGACGCCGACGGCCATGATGCCCATCGTCGAGGCCCCGTAGAGCACCGTCGAGATGCCGCCGGGCGTGCCCATGACGGGGGCGATGGCGAGGAAGAACCCGAAGATCGCGAGGGCCGCGATGCCCACGCCGAACTCCTCGCGCCGCACGAGGGATGCGAGGGAGCCCCTCATCGAATGCCGTCCTGCGCGGCGGCCTTGACGGCGGCGACGTTGGACTTGTCCACGAGAGCCGGGCCCGTGCCCACGGCCTGGCCGCCGCCGATGACGAACCCGCCGCGCTTGTTCTGCCAGAGCGCGTCCACGGCGGCATAGCCCTGGAGCCACGGCTGCTGGTCCACGGCGAACTCCACGGACCCGTCCTGGATCCGGGTGAGGAGCGCCGCGTTGAGGTCGAAGGAGACGATCTTCGGGGTCTTCCCGGCGGCCTTGGCCTCGTCGGCGATCGTCACGGCGAAGGGCGCGCCGAGGCCGATGAAGGCGTCCGCGTCCGGCGTGGAGAGCAGCTTGGCGGAGACGGTGGACTTCACGCTCGCCATGTCCGCCCCGTTGACGTTGAGCAGCTCGGTGCCCGGCACCTTGTCCTTGATGCCCTGGCAGCGGGCCTCATGGCCCACGTTGCCCTGCTCGTGGATCACGCAGACGGGGTGCTTCACGCCCTCGGCGGCGAGGCGCTCACCGGCCATCTGGCCCGCCGTGCGCTCGTCCTGGCCGAAGTGCGCCTTGACGCCGAGCGCCTTCCACGAGTCGGCCCCCGAGTTGATGGAGACCACGGGAATGCCGGCCGCCGTCGCCCGCTTCACTGCGGCGGCCACGGCCTCCGGCTTGGCGAGGGTCACGACGATCCCGTCCACCTTCTGCTGCACCGCCTGGTCGATGAGCTGGGCCTGCTTGGACCCCTCGGGGTCTGCGGAGTAGAGGATCTGGGCGTTGTCCTTGGCTGCGGCCTCGTCGGCGCCCTTGCGGACCACGTCCCAGAAGGTGTCCCCCGGGCCCGAGTGCGTGATGACGGCGATCTTCATGTGAGGGGTGTTCACCGCAGACGCCCCGGAGGCGGTGTTCTGCGGCACGCGGCCCCCATGAGCGGAGCAGGACGTCAGCGCGCCTGCCACGAGCAGCGCGCCGAGGGCGGCTTTGAAACGCGGGGGGAAAGTCATGACGCTCCTGGCCTCTTCATTCCGGCCATCGTCGGCACGGTACCTCGCTATCTTAGTCTGCGTCACACTCAGCCCCCTGATGGAGAGGTTTCCTCCCAATTCGTGAAACGATAAGGGAATGACTGCCCGCATGCCGCTCATCGATGCCCGTGAAATTCTGCGAGTTCTCGGGGGCGCTGCCTTCACCCGCGGCCGCGCCCTGGCCACGGAGGACCACATCCCCGCCCTCGAGTTCGATCCTGAGAGCGGTGTTCTCAGCGGTGAGCTGAATGACGACGGCGACTCCTACGCCCTGCGCGTGGAGCTGGCCGCCACGAACGGCCGCGGCGCCGGCGAGTGGGCCATCACGGACGTCGGCGAGGACGACTCCTCCGAGGCCAAGGTGCGCGCCGCCGCCCTGCTCATCCGCTCCAACGCCCTGCACAAGGTGTACGAGGAGACAGCCGTGCAGCCGGTCTCCTCCGCCTTCGCGCAGCTCAGCCCGGCCTGGCGCACGGACCTCACCCAGCTCGTGACCGGGGGCCGCTCCGCCGAGGCGCCCGCCGAGCCGGACGCGGCCCTGGGCCTGCAGTTCGAGGTGCACGACGCGAACGTCTCCAGCACCCGCCGCCTCAGCACGAGCGTGGAGCAGCGCAGCGCCCACTCCCGCCCCCGCCTGGGCATCCGCCCCGTCATCGTCAAGGACAACGGGCGCGTCTCCCGCGGCAGCCTCCGCTGGAACTCGATCAGCTTCAAGACCTACGGGCACCAGTTCGACCCGCCCAGCACCGCTGGTTCGCGCAGATCGTCCCCCTCTACCGGGCCAACGGGCAGCTGTACTTCGGCGAGGACAACGAGTGGATCTACCTCGACAGCTTCTCCTCCCCCCTGCTCTGGGCGCTCCTTGAGGAGGCTGGCCGTCTCGGCATCGCCTTCGTGGGCACCCGGAAGAATGCGAGTGTGACCCTGGCGGCCTCCGGCGTCGTCGAGCTCGATGCGCACCTGGACGGGGAGAACCTCTCCCTCTCCCCCGTGGTGACCCTGGACGGCCGGCGGTTCCCGGCGATCAACGCGGGGGTGACCTCCCGCCACGGCGCGTACGCGATCGACGGGGAGGAGATCATCCTCGGCCCGTCCCCCCGCCCGATCAGCGACGCCGCAGCCCGCGCGATCGCCGACGCCAAGACCTTCCGCATCCCCTCCGAGGACGTGCAGACCTTCCTCAAGGAGGACTTCTCGCGCCTGGGCCGCGTGGTGCCGGTCGTCTCGAGCGACGAGACCTTCGAGGTCCCCGAGCTCACCCCTCCCCGCCTCGAGGTCTCCGTGGCCTACGAGCCGGACCGCACCGCGCGCGTCTCGTTCGCCTTCGCCTACGGAGAGGGCGACGCCGCAGCCCGCTTCCCCGCAGACCAGCCCGCCCACCGGGCCGGCTCGGCCAGCGCCGAGGCCCAGACCAGAGACCTCATCGCGGAGCAGGAGATCACCCAGCAGGTGCTCCGGGCCTTCCCGTTCGGCGACCTGACCCCGGCCGTCTTCAAGGGCCTCGCCCTCATGGACCTCGTCCGCGTGGCGCTGCCCCGCGTGCGCGCCGTGCCCGATGCGCGCGTCATCGCCACGGGCGAGGAGCCCCGCTTCCAGGAGCTCACCGAGGACCCTCAGCTGACGATCAACACCGTGGAGTCCACCGACCGGGACTGGTTCAACCTGGGCCTGCTCATCCGCGTGGGCGAGCACTCCCTCCCCCTGGCCGATATTCTCCGGGCCCTCACGAGCGGCCAGAGCCGCCTGCTCCTCACGGACAAGTCCTACATCTCCCTCGACCAGCCGCTCTTCGTCAAGCTCCGCGAGCTCGTCGAGGAGGCCGCCCACCTGACCGACAAGAACGGCGACCTCAAGATCACCAAGTACCAGGTGGACTTCTGGGACGAGCTGCGCCAGCTGGCCACGGAGTCCGTGGAGTCGCAGGGATGGAAGAGCGCCGTCGCCGGGCTGCTGACGCTCGACGAGAACGAGCCGCCCGCCGTGCCCGCCGGGATCGACGCAACGCTGCGCAACTACCAGGTCGAGGGCTTCGCGTGGCTTGACTTCATCCGCGCCCACGGGCTCGGCGGCATCCTCGCGGACGACATGGGCCTCGGCAAGACCCTCCAGTCCCTCGCGATGATCGTCGCCGCCCGGGACGCGGTGGAGAACCAGTCCGACGCCGCCGCGCGAGACCCGCGCGCACGCCGGCCGTTCCTTGTGGTGGCGCCGACCTCCGTGGGGCCGAACTGGCTGGCGGAGGCCAAGAAATTCGCCCCCGGTCTCAAGGCCGTGCAGGTGCGGGACACGCAGAAGAAGGCGGGCGCGCCCCTGGCCGAGACGGTTGAGGGCATGGACATCGTCATCACGTCCTACACCCTGCTGCGCCTGGACGCCGAGGCCTACTCGGAGCTGGCCTGGGCCGGGCTGCTCCTCGACGAGGCCCAGTTCGTCAAGAACCGCAAGACCAAGGCGCACCAGGCCGCGGCCGAGCTGGACGCCCCGTTCAAGCTGGCCATCACCGGCACGCCCATGGAGAACAACCTCCTGGACCTGTACTCGATCTTCTCGATCGTCTCCCCGGGGCTGTTCTCCTCGGCCTCCCGGTTCACCGACCAGTACGCTCGGCCGATCGAACAGGGCGAGGCCCCCGAGGTGCTCCGCCGGCTGCGCAAGCGGATCCGGCCGTTCATGCTCCGCCGCACCAAGGACGCGGTGGTCACGGACCTGCCGCCCAAGCAGGAGCAGGTCCTCGGCGTCGATCTCTCGCCCAAGCACCGGAAGATCTACGACACGCACCTGCAGCGCGAGCGCCAGAAGGTGCTCCAGCTCGTCACGGACATGGACAAGAACCGGTTCACGGTGTTCCAGTCGCTCACCCTTCTGCGCCAGCTGTCCCTGGACCCGGCGCTCATCTCCGAGGAGTACGAGGAGATCGGCTCCGCCAAGCTCGACGTGCTCATGGAGAACCTCTCGGACGTCATCGCCGAGGGTCACAAGGCGCTGGTCTTCAGCCAGTTCACGTCCTTCCTCAAGCGCGCGGCCGAGCGCCTCAAGGCCGAGGGCATCCCGTACGCGTACCTGGACGGGGCCACCCGCGACCGCGGCGCCGCCGTGGCCGACTTCAAGGAGGGCACCGCACCGGTGTTCCTCATCTCGCTCAAGGCGGGCGGGTTCGGGCTCAACCTGACCGAGGCGGACTACTGCTACCTTCTGGACCCCTGGTGGAACCCCGCCGCCGAGTCCCAGGCCGTGGACCGCACGCACCGCATCGGCCAGACCCGCAACGTCATGGTCTACCGGCTCGTGGCGCGGGACACGATCGAGGAGAAGGTCGTGGCGCTCCAGGACGCCAAGCGCAAGCTCGTGGCCTCCGTCATGAGCGAGGGCGAAGACGCCTTCGGCTCCAAGCTCACCGCAGACGACATCCGGGACCTGCTCTCGTAAGCCCGGAGGCGGGCAGGGGGGCGCCCTCTCCCCTCCCGTCCCTCCCGTCCCTTCCGTCCCTTCCGCGAAGATTGGGTCTTAAGGGGCGGCTCAGAGGCGTTGAGCCGCCCCTTAAGACCCACTCTTCTGGCTGACCTGAGCGGCAGCTTGCCCTTGCGCACTGTCAGAGTGAATGTGGGCTGAAAGCCGCCTTCCCAACGGGCCCCATCTTTTCGAGTCTCCCTGTAGAAATCATGGAAAGCAAGCATGCACCCGTCCCCGCATGATCCCTGCGCCGTTCCCATCACGGTTGGAGGAACCCCCTTGAGACGCATCTCTAATCCGTATCGGCCTAGACTGCGGTAACAGTGAACACCACGCCACCGCATTGCTGTCCGACGGCATTATCGTCCATGACAACGCCATGACCTAGTGAAGAACCATAGCCCCGCTAACTCTTCACTAAACTCCTCAAACAGCACGGCCCAGGGCTCTCGGTTGTGAAGTGGCCCGCCACGATCGGAGCTCGCCCGTCATGGTAGCTAAATGCCTTTGGCTTGAACGCAACCTGCCTCACGCTACCCAAGTCAGCAGTCGTCTAGCGTAGGCCACTGACTCATCTCTACCCAACCCTGGAACGGGTTCTTATGGCTGATCTACATCACAAGGTCGCCATAGTTCTTCGCCGCCGACCCCACAGCCCTTCCGCACTGAAGATCACTGCCCAGGGAATATGTGGGCACACTTGAAGAAGTTCACGGCCCGGCTTACCGACAAAACCTTCGAAACTCTTGCCAAGCAGACTGTTGTTATTACCAGCACTGACGCAGCAGCGCGAGAGACATCGCGAAGAATTTCTTGCGGTGTTTATGTGAAACCTCTTTCAATTGCTGCTCATGGCGGGTGGTCCTGACGCGCACATCCTGGGTGAATACGAGGGCCATGACCCGCACCCTCACCATAGTCGCAGGTAAGGAGTTCAAGAGCGCGGCAAACATAGCCTCGTACGTTGGCATCCGGTCGCTCACAGGACAGTCAGGCTTCTCGATCCGGCATGATATGACTTTCGACGAGGCAACTAGATACCAAAACGACCACAGGAAAAACGGAATATCCAGGCGCTGATCACTCCGGGCCATCGCCACTCAGTTGCACTCTTGCGATTCTCCATACTGGAGCTCCCCAGGACTCGCCGGCCGCCGTGATTGACTGGGCCACTTGTCGAAGGATCAGGGATGCACCCCGCCCATTGACTCTCCCAAGTCAGCCAAGTGCAAGTGACCATCAACAGAAGTCGACAAGCGATGTTGACACGCTATACTTGACTATGTATCGTTTATCACATCTAGTTCTGATGTCGAAGGAGGCAACCATGAAGCATGCTCAATCCACTCGCATCGCCGCATTTGGATTAATCGCCACCCTCTCTGCGGCCCCCATAAGCGCCGTCGCCCAGCCTATAGCGCAGCCCGAGAAGCCCATTGCTGTCCAATCAGCTGCACTGTCTAACCACTTGGAATCCCCGTCTCCATCAAATCGGTTTGCCGAGATGGACGAAAGGCTCGCTAGAGCTTCTCAGGCTCCAACATCTGCAAAAGGAGCCCGACTTCTTTTCCCGGGAGACACTCAAAAACAGGATGAGCTTTTAGCTGAACTGCGACGACTGGACCTGGAGACCCCTGAACAGACGAGATTTCGAGCAGCGCCAGCGGTTCTTGCACCATTTGTATTCGCATTGGGCCAGTGCGTCCGCGGAGCCCTAACCAAGACTGTCACAAATGAAGTTTCAAATCTGATTCGAAATAAGAATTTCGCTTCAGCTGAGCAGAGAATCGATGCCGCTGTCGATGGATGTATCAAAAAAGTCATCCCCCCTTTCTTAAATGGGGCCGCCAAAAAGGCAAAGCCTGCATTGAAAAGATCTATCATCTGGATCTTTAATCAGTTTAACTAGGGGATCGTATGAGAAAAATTCTCCCTCCCTATACGCCATTCCTGTGGGCTATCGCCATTCCAGTAGCTCTCTGGCTCTGGTGGGATCGAGATGAAATCGGGGAAGCCTCCTGGGGGATCAAGCTGGTACTGATCGCCATGATCCTCGTGGCTGTCCTGATCAATGCCCATCTGGATGACTGGTTCGACGACAAGCTCGAGAAATGGTCCGGATGGCGGATGTTCCCAGAATATAAAGCTCGCGCTGAAGCACGGCGCAAGGAAAGGGCCTCAAAGAGCGCTGAGAAATAGGCTCCTCTGTCAGCCTCGCCTGCCCCTTTCCGAAGAGTGGGGCTTATGGGGCGGCTCAGAGGCGTTGAGCCGCCCCTTAAGACCCCATTTCTCGGACAAGAGGAGCAGGAAAGCCAGCTGACACCAGCCCGGGAGAGGCGCGAGCAGACCAACAGGCATACACAAGGGCGGCCCCACCTGATCGGTGGGGCCGCCCTCAGCTGGTCTCTGTGAGGATCAGAGACTAGCCCGGGTAGACCTCGCGGAGGAGGCGAGCGGTCTCGGACGGCGTCTTGCCGACCTTCACGCCAGCTGCCTCGAGGGCTTCCTTCTTGGCCTGAGCCGTGCCTGCGGAGCCGGAGACGATGGCGCCAGCGTGGCCCATGGTCTTGCCCTCAGGAGCGGTGAAGCCTGCAACGTAGCCGACAACCGGCTTCGTGACATTGGCCTTGATGAACTCGGCTGCGCGCTCTTCAGCGTCGCCGCCGATCTCGCCGATCATGACGATGGCCTTGGTCTCGGGGTCAGCCTCGAACGCAGCGAGTGCGTCGATGTGCGTCGTGCCGATGACCGGGTCGCCGCCGATGCCGATGGCGGTCGAGAAGCCGAGGTCGCGGAGCTCGTACATCATCTGGTAGGTCAGCGTGCCCGACTTGGAGACGAGGCCGACACCGCCCTTGCCCGTGATGTTGTTCGGCGTGATGCCGACGAGAGCCTCGCCCGGCGTGATGATGCCGGGGCAGTTCGGGCCGATGATGCGGGTGATCTGGTTGCCTTCGGCGTCCTTCTTGGACTGTGCCAGTGCCCAGAACTCAGCGGAGTCCTGGACCGGAACGCCCTCGGTGATGACCACGACGAGGCCGATGCCGGCTTCGATGGCCTCGACGACGGCGTCCTTGGTGAAGGCCGGCGGCACGAAGACGATCGACGTGTCAGCGCCGGTCTCCTTCATGGCCTCTTCAACGGAGCCGAAGACGGGAAGCTCGATGTCAGCGCCCTGGGCGTCCTTGTGAGCAACCGTGGTGCCGGCCTTGCGTGCGTTGACGCCGCCGACAATCTGCGTGCCAGCCTTGAGCATCAGGGCGGTGTGCTTGGTGCCTTCGCCGCCGGTGATGCCCTGGACGATGACCTTGGAGTCCTTGTTCAGGTAGATAGACATGTTCTGAATCCTTAGCGATTACTTGGCTGCGTTGGCGAGCTCGGCAGCCTTGTCGGCGCCCTCGTCCATCGTCTCAGCGAGCGTGATGAGCGGGTGGTTGGCGTCGGTGAGGATCGTGCGGCCCTCTTCGACCTTGTTGCCGTCGAGGCGCACGACGAGCGGCTTGGTAGCCTTCTCGCCGAGGATCTCGAGGGCCTTGACGATGCCGTTGGCCACAGCGTCGCACGCCGTGATGCCGCCGAAGACGTTCACGAAGACGCTCTTGACCTGCTCGTCGCCGAGGATGACGTCGAGACCGTTGGCCATGACCTCAGCGGAGGCGCCGCCTCCGATGTCGAGGAAGTTGGCGGGCTTCACGTTGCCGTGGTTCTCGCCGGCGTAGGCGACGACGTCCAGCGTGGACATGACGAGGCCTGCACCGTTGCCGATGACGCCCACTTCGCCGTCGAGCTTGACGTAGTTGAGGCCGCTCTCCTTGGCCTTGGCCTCGAGGGGATCGGCTGCGCCCTTGTCCTCGAGCTTCTCGTGCTCGGGGTGGCGGATCTCGGAGGCGTTGTCGTCGAGGGAGACCTTGCCGTCGAGGGCGAGGATCTCGCCGGAGCCGGTCTTCACGAGCGGGTTGACCTCAACGAGGGTTGCATCCTCGGAGGTGTAGACGCCGTAGAGCTTGACGATGACGTCGGCGACCTTGTCCTGGATGTCCTCCGGGAACTTGGCTGCCTGGACGATCTCCTTGGCCTTGGCGGCATCGATGCCGACGAGCGGATCCACAGAGACCTTGGCCAGTGCGTCCGGGCGCTCAACGGCGAGCTGCTCGATGTCCATGCCGCCCTCGTAGGAGCACATGGCGAGGTAGTTGCGGTTTGCTCGGTCGAGCAGCACGGAGAAGTAGTACTCCTCGGCGATGTCTGCACCCTGAGCGATCATCACAGTGTTGACCGTGTGGCCCTTGATGTCCATGCCCAGAATGGCCTTGGCGTACTCGTAAGCCTCGTCAGCCGTCTTGGCGACCTTCACACCGCCGGCCTTGCCGCGGCCGCCGACCTTGACCTGAGCCTTGACGACGGTGACGCCGCCGATCTTCTCAGCTGCTGCCTTAGCTTCTTCAGGGGTGTGCGCTACGATTCCGGCCAACACGGGAACTCCGTGTGCCTCGAAAAGATCGCGCGCCTGGTATTCAAACAGGTCCACGGGTGGTGTCCTTCTACGTCGAAGTCATGGTTGACAAGACAGCTCCAACGCCGTGGCATGTCGGTGAAACGCACTTCAGTCACAGCGCAGAAATCTGCCCTTAGTGGGAACTCTAGTCCCGTTGTCCGGGTATGCCCTCCCTCAGAATACGTCCTTGTGAGGAATGGCACACCTTAACATCGGCCTCCCTGTCCAGCCTTTCAGACTTTGGTCAGAGGGGCCAGGCGGAGAAGCAGGCGCTTGTCCCCCTCCCCGAAGCGAATCTTCGCCACTTCCTTGGGCCCGCTCCCCTCCAGGGCGACGACGGTGCCCGTTCCGAACGAGGAATGCCGCACGGTGTCACCCGGCGAGAGCTGCCCCACCAGACCGGTCGCCCCCTGCCCGCCGGACGCGCCTGCCGCTGGGCTCTGCGCCCCGGAGCCTGCAGCCCCCGGGCGCCCCGGGAAGGTCTTGAGGGCGCCCACGGCTGGACCCTTGGTCAGACTGGAGAAGCCGCCCTCGTCCCGCGTGTATCGGGAGCCGCCCGGGGCGAATGAGACGCCGCCTGACCCCGATCCGCCGAACCCAGAGCCCCCGAATCCTGAGCCGCCGAAGACGCCCGTGCGCCGAGTGCTCCCCTCGCGCTTCCAGTCGATGAGGTCCGCGGGGATCTCGTCGAGGAACTGGCTGCCCGGGTTGTACTGGCTCTGCCCCCACATGGAGCGCACCTCTGACCGCGTCAGGTAGAGGCGCTGCCGTGCACGGGTCAGCCCCACATAGGCCAGGCGCCGCTCTTCCGCGAGCTCCTTCGGGTCCGCAGCGGACCTGCTGTGCGGGAAGAGCCCCTGCTCCAGCCCGGTGAGGAAGACCACCGGGAACTCGAGGCCCTTGGCGGTGTGGAGGGTCATGAGCGTCACCACGCCCTGGCGCCGGGCCTCCTCGACGGCTGCGGCCACTTCGACAGCGCTGCCCTCGGGCGCATCCGGGATCTGATCAGCGTCCGCGACCAGCGCCACTCCCTCGAGGTACTCTCCGAGGGTTCCTTCGGGGTTCTCCTCCTCGAACTCGCGCACGACGGCCACGAGCTCTGCCAGGTTCTCCACCCGAGACTCGTCCTGGGGGTCGTCGCTCGTCCTGAGCATCTCGAGGTATCCGGTCTTGGAGAGCACTGCCTGCACAGCGGCCACGGGCCCCTCGGCCTGGGCCGTCTCGGAGAGCTCCCCCATGAGCTCGGCGAACTGCTGGGTGAGCTTCACCCCGCGCGTGCCCAGCCCTGGGGCCTCGTCAGAGCGGCGCAGCGCTGCCATGAAGCTGATCCGCTCCCGCTCGGCGAGCGCCGCCACGGAGCCCTCCGCCCGATCCCCGATGCCCCGCTTGGGCTCATTGAGGATGCGGCGCACGTTGACGTCGTCGTCGGGGTTGACCAGCGCGCGCAGGTAGGCGAGGACGTCCTTGATCTCTTTGCGCTCGTAGAAGCGCGTGCCGCCGACCACTCGGTACGGGACGCCGTGCCGCACGAGGAGGTCCTCGATGCTGCGCGACTGGGCGTTGGTCCGGTAGAACACGGCCACGTCCCCGGGACGCGCATGCCCGCTGTCCCCGAGGCGGTCGATCTCGCGGACGATGAACTCGGCCTCGGCGTGCTCCGACTCGCCCACGTATCCGACGATCTTCTCCCCCGCGCCCTCGGCCGTCCAGAGGTTCTTGGCGGGCCGGTCCGGGTTCTTGGAGATGACGGCGTTCGCCGCCGAGAGGATGTTCTGCGTGGAGCGGTAGTTCTGCTCGAGGAGGATGGTCCGGGCGTCCGGGTAGTCCTTCTCGAACTCGATGATGTTGCGGATGTCCGCGCCGCGGAAGGCGTAGATGGACTGGTCGGAGTCGCCCACGACGGTCAGCTCGGCGCCCGGCAGGGAGTCGGACTGGGTCAGCTCGCGCACGAGCGCGTACTGGGCATGGTTGGTGTCCTGGTACTCGTCCACGAGCACATGGCGGAAGCGCCGGCGGTAGTTCTCCGCCACCTGCGGGAACGCGCGGAACATGTAGACGGTCTGGGCGATCAGGTCGTCGAAGTCCATGGCGTTGGCCTGCCGCAGCCGCCGGGTATAGCCGCGATAGACCTCAGAGACCGCCGACTCGAAGGGGTCCTCGTGGTTGGCCTCGGCGGAGTAGTCCTCGTCATCGATGAGCTCGTTCTTGAGCGCCGAGATCTTGTGCTGAATCTGCTTGGGCGGGAACTTCTTGGGATCCAGGTCCAGGCCCTTGGCGACGAGCGTGATGAGACGGAGGCTGTCCGCCGAGTCGTAGATCGAGAAGTTCTGGTTCATGCCGATCACGCTCGCCTCCCGGCGCAGAATCCGCACGCAGGACGAGTGGAAGGTGCTGATCCACATGCGCTCCGCCGCAGGGCCCACGAGGTCCTTGACGCGCTCCCGCATCTCCGCCGCGGCCTTGTTGGTGAACGTGATGGCCAGGATCTCCCCCGGGTGCGCCTGCCCCGTGGCGAGCTTGTGCGCAATCCGGTGCGTCAGCACGCGGGTCTTGCCCGAGCCTGCACCGGCCACGATGAGCAGCGGCGGGCCCTGGTGCACGACGGCGGCCAGCTGCTGCTCGTTGAGCCCCTCCAAGAGCTCGGATCCCGTTGCAGGGCTGGGCGCCTGCGGCGGATTCTCCGCGAAGGGGTCAGCACCCTGCAGGTCGGCGTCGTCGAACCCGCCCGGGAGCCGGGGAAGCCGAGCCTCCGGGGCCGAGCGGTCTTTCTTGAGGGCATCAAAGTGCGGGTCAAAGAGGAAATCCATGATTCCCTCAGTCTAGGCGGAGGGGTGGACAGTCTAAGAGGACACCCCCGTGGCCTCAGCCCGCCGCCTCCAGCAGGGACTGCATCTCCCCCACCGCCTGCTCTCCCCCGGCGAGGCTCCAGACGACGCCGCCCGCCTCCGCCTGCGCGGTGCGCCCGCCGGCGGCCTCGACAAGGGCCTTCCCCGGCAGCCAGTCCCACTCGGGCACGCTGTGCTGCATCCAGGCCCCGATCCGCCCGGCGGCCACGAGGGACAGGTCCACCGAGCCCGAGCCGAACATCCGCACGGTCGCGGCCTCGGAGGCCACAGCGTGCCAGGCGGCCCGGACCGGCTCGTCCTGCATCCACGTCGGGTGCAGGTACGTGGCGAGGCTCAGCGTCTCGAGGCTGCCTGCGGCCACGCGGCGCCCGTCGTCGTCGCCCAGGGAGAACATCTCTTGCGTGCCCGGGACGTACACGGCGGAGGCGAGCGCCTGCCCGTCTGGGCCCGTCAGGGCGATCGCGGAGCACCAGGGGCCCGCGCCGGAGAGGAAGTTGTAGGTGCCGTCCACGGGGTCGATGATCCAGCGGCGCCCGCTCGTGCCGACCACGGCCGCGCCCTCTTCGCCGACAATCGAGTCGTGCGGCCTCACCCGGCGCAGCTCGGACACGACGAGCGCCTCAGCGGCCTCGTCCGCCTCCGTGACGACATCCGCCGCGTTGGCCTTCGAGCGGGATGAAAGACCCGCATCCCGCATCCGCGCCGCGAGAGTGCCCGCAGAAAAGACAAGAGACTCCGCGACCAGATGGTCGGGAGTCTCTTGAGAAAGCGTGATCTCACGCATGCTCATCCGGGGATTAGCCCTGGCGAGCCTTCATGCGCGGGTTCTTCTTGTTGATGACAAACGTCTTGCCGCGGCGGCGGACAACCTGAGCGCCGTCGATCTTCTTGAGCGCGCGAAGCGAGTTGCGGACCTTCATGAGTTCTCCTTTTAATCGGGCCAATGTGCGGTATGTAAAGCAACGGCGAGCGTCGGCGGGTGAGCCTCATCGCCTCGACCGTGGCTGACACAACGCTCGGGAATCTCACGCGGCCCAATCCAAGGCAGTGGATCCCAAAACTAGTTGGTAGTCACGTTACGTCTGGGAGCGACGCCGTCTAACTTGTGTTCGGCCCACGTTCAAGAGGACACGCGGACACGAAGAATCATTCTATGTGATATCGGGGCACGGGGCAATTTCTGAGCGCGACGCCGCGAGCGCCCTGGCGCTCAGCCGAGAGAACGCGGCGTTCTGAGCGCTCAGAACGCCGCGATCTCTCGGTGGAGCGGGAGGTTCCCGACGGGGCGGGAAGAAGTGTGCCCTCGATAGGATTCGAACCTACGACACCGGCTTTAGGAGAGCCGTGCTCTATCCCCTGAGCTACGAGGGCCAGCGCCCGCGGATGCTCTCCGCTAGCGTTGCAGTTGTCCATTCTATCCGCTCCCCGGCGTCGCCTCCGCCGACCTCCCCGAAGGAGTCCCCATGCCCTACCCCGTGCTCGACCTGGCCGGCTTCCTCACCGGCACATGGACGGCCGAGCGCCGCATCGAGGACCGCCTCAACGGGGTCCGAGGGGCTTTCACCGGCACGCTCTCCTTCACGCGGCAGGGGTCCGATCAGCAGGGATCGGAGACGACGACGCCGGCCGCCCGCCCCGACGATCCCGCCGACCTCGGCGCCCCCATACGCCTCCTCGCCCGCGAGGAGGGGCGCCTGAGCATGGAGCGAGCAGACCCCGTCCCGGTCTACAGGAATCATGTCTGGGAGACGGAGGGCTCCTCTGCAGAGGTCTTCTTCGAGGACGGCCGCCTGTTCCACCCGCTCGACCTGTCCTCCGGCGCGGACGCCCCGGCCCACTGGTGCTCCCCCGATGAGTACGAGGGGCAGGTGGAGGCGCTCTCCTCGAGCGAGATGAGGTGGACCTGGCGAGTCACCGGCCCCCGCAAGGACCTCGTGCTGGAGACCCGCCTCACCCGTCCCCTGCCGGTCATCACCGTCTCGGCCGTCCAGCTGACAGACCCTGCCGGAGGGCTCGTCCTTGTCCGCAAGCGCGGAACCTCGGCGTTCATGCAGCCCGGCGGCAAGCCGGAGCCGGGCGAGAGCGCCCTCGCCGCAGCCCGGCGCGAGCTCGCCGAGGAGCTGGGGCTGGACCTGCCCGCGGGCGCCTTCACCCACCTGCACACGTGGCGGGGGCGGCCTGCCAATGAGAGCGGCGTCGAGCTCTGCTCCGAGACGTTCGCCGCAGCCCTGCCGGAGGGCGCGACCCCTGTCCCTGCGGCCGAGATCGCCGAGCTCCTCGTGCTCTCCCCGGCGGAGCAGGCGGCTGCGGCAGCCACCGGCGTCGTCGTCACCCGGCGCGGGGAGGAGTACGCGGTGGCGCCGCTGCTCCGCGAGCGCATCCTGCCCGACCTGATCTCAGGGGCTCAGTCCGCGTCGGCGAACTGCGTCCGGTAGAGCTCTTCGTAGCGCCCGCCGAGGGCCAGCAGCTCGGCGTGAGTGCCCGACTCCACGATCCGGCCGGCCTCCACGACGAGGATCGCGTCGGCATCCCGCACGGTGGAGAGGCGGTGGGCGATGACGAGCGCGGTCCGCCCCTCGAGCGCCTCCGCGAAGGCGGCCTGCACGGCGGCCTCGTTCGTCGAGTCGAGCGCGGCGGTGGCCTCGTCAAGGATGATGATCTGCGGCCGCGCCAGGAGCATGCGCGCGATGGTCATCCGCTGGCGCTCGCCGCCGGAGAGGCGGTAGCCTCGCTCGCCCACGATGGTGTCCAGCCCGTCCGGCAGGCTCCGCACGAGCGGCTCCAGGCGCGCGCGGCGCAGGGCCTCCCACAGCTCGTCGTCGCTGGCCTCGGGGCGCGCCAGGGCCACGTTGGCGCGGATGGACTCGTGGAAGAGGTGCCCGTCCTGCGTCACCATGCCGATGCCCGCGCGCAGGTCCGCGAAGGAGAGGTCCCGCACGTCCACGCCGCCGAGCTCCACGGCCCCGGAGGAGACGTCGTAGAGCCGCGCGGCCAGCTGGGCGATCGTCGACTTTCCTGCGCCGGAAGAGCCGACGAGCGCCACGGTCTGACCCGGCTTGACCTCGAAGTCCAGGCCGTGGAGCACCTCGTCCCCGCCGCGGCTGTCCAGGACCGCCACGGACTCGAGGGAGGCCAGGGAGACCTCTTCTGCGCTGGGGTATGCGAAGCGCACGTCGCGGAAGGCGATGCCCACGGGGCCGGCGGGCAGCGGCGTCGTCTGCGCCTTCTCCCGGATGAGCGGCGTGAGGTCGAGGATCTCGAAGACCCGCTCGAAGCTCACGGCGGCCCCCATGAGGTCCGCGCGCGCGTTCGCGAGGGAGGTCAGCGGCCCGTAGAGGCGGGTCAGGAGGAGGGCGAGGACGACGACGTCGCCCGCGTTGAGCGAGCCGTCCACGGCGAACCAGCCGCCCACCCCGTAGACGAGCGCGAGGGCCAGCGCGGAGACGAGCGTGAGCAGCGTCAGGAAGATCTGCTGCATGGTGGAGGACTTCACGCCGATGTCCCGCACGCGCAGCGCCCGCTCCCGGAACTCGCCCGCCTCGGCGTGCGGGCTGCCGAAGAGCTTGACGAGCGTGGCGCCCGGCGCGGAGAAGCGCTCGGTCATCTGGGTGGTCATCGCGGCGTTGTGGTCGTTGGACTCGCGGCGCAGCGTGGCCAGGCGCCCGCCGATCTTCCGCGAGGGCAGGAGGAAGATCGGCAGGAGCAGGAGGCTGAGCACGGCGACCACCCAGGACTTGCTGATCATGACCGCGAGCGTGAGCAGGACGGTCACCGAGTTGGCCACCACGCCCGAGAGCGTCGTCGCGAAGGCCCGCTGGGCGCCGAGCACGTCCGAGTTCAGACGGGAGACAAGCGCCCCCGTCCGGGTCCGCATGAAGAAGGCGACCGGCATGGTCTGCACGTGCTCGTACACGCGGGTGCGCAGGTCGAGGATGACGTCCTCGCCGATGACCGCCGAGAGCCACCGGGTCACGAGGCCCACCCCCGCGTCCGCCAGGGCGACGACGGCGATGGCGACGGCGATGAGCACAATCAGACTCCGGTCCCCGCCTGCGCCCATCTCGTCGACGACCTGCCCCGCGAGGATCGGCGTGGCCACGGAGAGGAGGGCCGAGAGCACGGAGACGAGGACGAACGCGATGAGCCGCCCCCGGTAGGGCCGCGCGAACTCGAAGATCCTGCGGATGGTCTCCCGGGAGACGGGCTTGACTTCGGTGCTCTGGCTGGCGCGCATCATCTGATGCATCGCGACGCGTTCCATACTCATTGCACCCATTATCCGCCCCTCTGTGTCACAGGGCGTAACAAATGGCGTTGCTTTTATCACATCGAGTTGGATCAGTGCTGAACTTTACGTAGTTTTGTCACATTAGCTCCCCCCAACTCCAGAGGATTTCGCCATGAACCGCCGCCACTTCACTGCCCTCGGCCTTGCCAGCATCACGTCGCTCGCTCTGGCAGCGTGCTCCGGCGGCGACAGCGGCACGTCCAGCCTGGAGACCGTCAAGTCCGCCGGCTCCATCAAGGTCGGCACGGAGGGCACGTACAAGCCCTTCACGTTCCACGCCCAGGCCGGTGCTCCCCTCTCCGGGTACGACATCGACGTCATGAACGCCGTCGCCGAGAAGCTCGGCGTCAAGGCCGACTACCAGGAGACGCAGTGGGACGCGATCTTCGCGGGGCTCGACGCGAAGCGCTTCGACATCATCGCCAACCAGGTGGGCGTCAACGCCGAGCGCGAGGCCAAGTACCTCTTCTCCACCCCGTATGCGGTCTCCCGCGGCGTCGTCGTCGCGAAGGCAGACTCCTCGATCAAGAGCTTCGACGACCTGAAGGGCAAGAAGGTGGCCCAGTCCGCCACCTCGAACTTCGGCAAGCAGGCCAAGGAGAAGGGCGCGCTCATCACCCCCGTGGAAGGCTGGGCCCAGTCGGTCGAGCTCGTCAAGCAGGGACGCGTCGAGGCCACGATCAACGACAAGCTCACGGTGCTGGACTACCTCAAGTCCAACCCGAACGCGGGCATCAAGATCGTTGCGGAGGACGCGACCGCGAGCAAGTCCGCCCTCCTGCTCCGCAAGGACTCCGCCGACCTCCGGGACGCGGTCAACAAGGCCCTCGCCGAGCTGGAGAAGGCCGGCACGCTCACCGAGCTGTCGAAGAAGTACTTCGGCGCTGACGTCAGCAAGTAGCGCATGACCTGGGACTGGGGCCTCCTGGCCGAATCCTTCTGGCCGATCCTCAAGGCGGGCCTGCTCGTCACGATCCCGCTGGCGCTCGTCTCCTTCGTGCTCGGCCTGGCGATCGCGCTGCTCATGGCCCTCCTGCGGATCAGCGCCGTCAAGCCGCTCTCGTGGATCGCGCGGGCCTACATCTCGATCATCCGGGGCACCCCGATGCTCGTGCAGCTCTTCGTCATCTTCTACGGGCTGCCGAACCTCGGGGTCACCCTGGACCCGTGGACCACGATCATCCTGGCGCTGTCCATGAACGTGGGCGGCTACGCGGCGGAGGTCATCCGCGCCTCCATCGAGTCCGTGCCGAAGGGCCAGTGGGAGGCCGCGCACACGATCGGCATGAGCCGTGCGCTCACGCTGCGCCGCGTCGTCCTCCCCCAGGCCGCGCGCCTCTCGGTTCCGCCGCTCTCCAACACGTTCATCTCGCTCGTCAAGGACACCTCGCTCGCATCGCTCGTGACCGTCGCCGAGCTCTTCCGCAAAGCGCAGGACGTCGCCGCCTTCTCCAACGAGTTCCTGCTCATCTACATGGAGGCGGGGCTCATCTACTGGATGATCTGCTTCGTCCTCGCGCTCCCGCAGCCCTTCATCGAACGGAAGCTCTCACGCCATGTCGCACAGTAGCCTCATCACCGTCCGCGGGCTCGCCAAGTCCTTCGGGGACCACACGGTGCTCCGGGACATCGACCTGACCGTGAACCGGGGGGACGTCGTGGCCCTCATCGGCCCGTCCGGCTCCGGCAAGACCACGGTGCTGCGCTGCCTCATCGGGCTGGAGACGCCGGATGCCGGCGTCGTCACCGTCCACGAGGGCGCGGGCAGCACACCGGGGTTCGACGTCGACTTCGCCGCGCTCAGCCCCAAGGCGCGCCGGGAGCAGCAGGGCCGCCTGCGGGATCTCTCCGCCATGGTGTTCCAGCAGTACAACCTCTTCCCGCACCGGACGGTCCTCCAGAACGTCATCGAGGGGCCCGTGCTCGTGCAGAAGCGGGACAAGGCGGAGGCGACGGCGGAGGCCCTGGAGCTGCTCGAGCGCGTGGGCCTCAAGGAGAAGGCGAACTCGTTCCCGCACGAGCTCTCCGGCGGCCAGCAGCAGCGCGTGGGCATTGTCCGCGCCCTGGCCCAGCGGCCCGCCCTTCTGCTCTTCGACGAGCCCACCTCCGCGCTCGACCCCGAGCTTGTGGGGGACGTGCTCCGGGTCATCCGCGAGCTGGCCGAGCAGGGCTGGACCATGCTCATCGTGACGCACGAGCTCCAGTTCGCCCGCCAGGTGGCCTCCCGTGTGGTCTTCATGGCGGACGGGGTCGTGGTGGAAGAGGGGCCGGCGGCCCAGGTGCTCGGGGCTCCTCAGGCGGAGCGCACCCAGCAGTTCGTCCGCCGTCTCACCCACCCGGGGGAAGACGACTGACCCTCCCGGTCAGAAGGGCTTTCAGGCGGCCGGCGCGAGGTATTCACTCCACGCGTCGGCCGCCTTGTCAGGGTCTTTGAGCTGCCAGAGGGCACCGCGGGGCTCAGCGGGCTTGAAGGGCAGCGTCCAGCCCATCTGCGCGAGCGAGCGGTCCCCCTTGAGGCTGTTGCACGCCAGGCAGCACGCCACGAGGTTCTCCCACGTGTTCCCGCCGCCGCGGGATCGCGGGTGCACGTGGTCCACGGTCGTGGCACGTCGTCCGCAGTACGCGCAGCGATGCCCGTCCCGGTGGAGCACCCCTCGCCGCGTTGCCGGGGCGCTGCGCCGGGAGGGCCGTTTCACATAGCGGTTGAGGAGAATCACGCTGGGCCTCGGGTACTGGCGGCCGACCCCCGACACCTCGCACGCGTCCTGGGCGACGACGGTGGCCTTGCCGTTCAGGATCAGGATGAGCGCGCGGCGGAAGGTGACGACGGCGAGGGGCTCATACCCCGCGTTGAGCACGAGTGTTCGCATGGGAGTCCTTCTGGTCCATCGCCCGTCTGGCATGGACGGGCATGAGCTGCGACAGCGGCCTCCGGCGGATGCGCCGCTGGCACTCCCACTGTCCCTCCCCCAGGGGACACAGCAAAGAACCCGCACTGAACAGTGCGGGTTCTTTGGGTGAATGCCGGGTTTGTCGTGAAGAACCGCCCGGCGCTTCTGCCTGAGGCAGAAGGGAGGTCTTAGGCGACGCGGATGACGACGGGGCCGGAGCCGAGCATCGCCGGGCCGATGGCCGTCTGGTTGCCGTTCCAGCCACCGTGGACAGCCTGGCCGTTGCCAATGTAGACGGCGATGTGAGGAACACCTGCGCCAGCGTTGTCGTAGTAGAGGAGGTCGCCCGGCTGTGCCTGGCTGTAGGGAACCTGGCTGCCGAGGCTGAGGTAGCCTGCCGGCCAGCCGTGGTAGTTGATGCCAGCAGCGGCAAGAGCGTTCGTGACGAGCATGGTGCAGTCCTGCATCATGCCGATCTGAGCGCGAGCTGCGGAGGCGATCGTCGCGCCCTTGCCCGAAGCGGAGACGGCGGGAGCAGCGGCGGGGGCTGCGACCGGAGCGGCTGCCGGAGCAGGCGTCTGGGTGACGGCGGGAGCAGCGGCCGGAGCGGCAACGGGA
>JAGLBH010000400.1 GCA_018260285.1 Arthrobacter sp.
AGAGAGAGAGAGAGAGAAAGAGAGAATTTAGAGAGAGAAAGAAAGAATTTAGAGAAAGAGAGAAAGAAAGAATTTAGAGAGAGAAAAAAAAGAAAGAATTTAGAGAGAGAGAGAATTTAGAGAGAGAGAGAGAGAGTTTAGAGAGAGAGAGAATTTAGAGAGAGAAAGAAAGGATTTAGAGAAAGAGAGAAAGAAAGAATTTAGAGAGAGAAAAAAAAGAAAGAATTTAAAGAGAGAGAGAATTTAGAGAGAAAGAGAATTTAGAGAGAGAGAGAATTTAGAGAGAGAGAGAGAGAAAAAGAGAATTTAGAGAGAGAGAGAATTTAGAGGGAGAGAGAGAGGGAGAAAAAGAGAATTTAAAGAGAGAGAGAAAGAAAGAATTTAGAGAGAGAGAGAGAGAAAAGAATTAGTGAGAGAGAAAAAGACAGACAGACAAAGAGAAAGAGAGAGAGTGAGAGACAGAGAGAGTAAAAAAAAAAAAAAAAAACGAAAAAATGATTTC
>JAGLBH010000401.1 GCA_018260285.1 Arthrobacter sp.
TAGCAGAAAAGCCATTTTTAATACTGACGCATGAAATACATAAATGGAGGGGAAACGGGGAATCCCAACAAAAGAGTGGGCAAATCGTTTTCTTCTCTTCTTTTCTTTTCAGACGTGGATAGTCATCACTGTCAGACCCGGCAGCACTACAGGATTCGCCCCGGAAAGTGTTACTCTCAGACGATAAAGGTTTTTTAGTTGTGTTTGGAAAAGAAAGACGATCGTCAATCGTAAGAGAGAGAGAGAGAGAGAAAGACAGATGTAGAGAGAGAGAGAGGCAGAGAGAGAGACAGATGTAGGGAGAGAGATGTAAAGAGAGAGAGAGACAGATGTAGAGAGAGAGAGAGAGAGAGAGACAGATGTAGGGAGAGAGATGTAAAGAGAGAGAGAGACAGATGTAGAGAGAGAGAGAGAGACAGATGTAGAGAGAGAGAGAGAGAGACAGATGTAGAGAGAGAGAGACAGATGTAGAGAGAGAGAGAGAGAGAGAGAGAGACAGA
>JAGLBH010000040.1 GCA_018260285.1 Arthrobacter sp.
GGGTAAGCGGGAAGCACGGGAGCATTATCGGCGGTTTATCGCACAGATTCCCGAGAGGATTGAGATTGTCAACTCCTTCATCCCCGGCGAACTGAGCCCGATTACGGTCGACCGGGATCATCTTCAGCGTCTGGGTGAATGGTTCGTCGGGCTGGCTGCGGAGGGGGGGGGGAGAAGACGATCGGACATGGCTCCGTTCACTCTGCCTGGATATACATATTGCATTCTCTGACGCTGTCATCAAGGAGTATGGAAACTGCGAGTGGGGACTTTTCGCCTGGGGGAGAAAGGATGTTGCGACAACTCGCCCCTTTGTCCCCTAGCTGCATCCAGACCTTCCGAAACATCACTGTCATGCCGATATTGTGAGGATGGCTGGCAATTGGACATATCGACTGAAAAGAAACCTTAACTGGAATCCGGGCATGGACAGTTGTCACTGTGCTGAAATCGTTGAGCTCATGAAAAATTGCGCGGGCTGGAATAGCAGCAACCTTGAGAACCGAGTGCCCGCCGATCTCCTCACGTATCTTCGCAGCTGGTCTCTTCGCGGCCGAGGATTCGCTGGATGATGAGCCAGTTGATGCTCAAGAAGGCTGCAAGGTGACACTTCAGGAGTGCCCAACAGGTGTTTCACATGTGAGAGTTCTGTCACTGTGGAAGGTGATCTGCCCGATACCCGGCGGGCTTCAGTCTTGCTCGAACTGGCCCCAGCAGACGCCGCGGCAGTACTTGAGCAGTTGAGAGGCCTCGCACAGCTCGTGCTGGCGACCGGCGAGGGCATGTCATTCTACAACTGCCTCTGAAGCTGGGGCAGGCGAGAGAAAACAGCGAATCGCGTCGGCGTCGTCCCTACCGCTCGTTGAGCGTCTGAAGCTCTCCGATCTTGATCTTGACCGAGGTGGAGAGGGAATCCTCGAGTTCCCCTGAGTCTCCTCCCGCCTTCCACGTGGCCTTCCAGTGGGTGGTGACCTTGACGGTGTAGACCCCTCCGGGCTGGTTGGCTGACGTCTTGGAGTACTCATATCCGCAGTCAGGCGACTTGGCGGTTCCGAACTCCGCAGAGTAGGGAGTGCCTGCACCGTGGCAGGTGACGACGGTCCCGTCGCCCATGTCCCACTCGACGCGATCCACACGGGCCGCAATGTGCACGGTCTCGCCGGCAATAGTGTCCGTGAGGCTGACCGGACCGACGCTGCGGGCCTTGTCTTTGTTCGCGGCCCACAGCCAGACGGGAAGGCCGACAGCGCCCTGGGTCTTGGAATCGGGAGTGTAGGCTGTCGGGGCTGATCCGACTTCCACAGGCTGGAGCTGGATGCGCCGCCAGGCCTCACTGACCGCGCCGGCTCGAGCAGCACGGGCGGCGTAGGACTTGTCGAGCACCATCCGGCCCTTGAGGACGACCTCTAGTGGGTCCACGCCGGTGACTGCGTTGCAGTAATATGCCCGGTCTGCAGAGGGGTTCTTTCCCCGCCAGAGCTCTCGCCAGGCATCCTCTTCTCCGGTGGGGGCGGAGGTGTCTACGTTGCCGGTGGGGGCAGGGCTGCTCGATGACGGCCGGCTTGAGGGGGAAGGGCTTCCAGAGGGTGCGGGCTTGCCTGAAGAGGAAGGCTTCGAGGGCGTCTTCGAGGGAGCCGGTCGTGGGGCTGAAGCGGCATTGCCGACGTCCGACTCTTTGAGATAGCACTGGTTCTCAGGACTCCAGACCCCATAGACGGGGGAGATGCAGGGGATGACCTCGGTGGAGCCGGCGACGGAGGTCGTGCAGACCGGGGCCTTCTTGCCCTGTGTTGCAGTGGTTGACTGTGTCCCGCCCGATGTCCCGTTGCCTCCGCTGCACGTCTCTGCGATGCCGGCATTGATGCCACCGCTGGTCAGTGTTCCAGTGCCGTTGGTCGTGCAGGACGCTGCGGAGGCAGGTGCGGGGGCAGAAAGGAGCGGAACAACAAGAGCAGCTGCGGCGACCGCTGAGAGCACACGATGTGTGGATCTCACTCGGTCGGGGGTCGTGCGGTTGAGACTGGACTGCGGCTTCAGCATGGTTCCCCCTGAGACGTGTGGCTGACCCAGACCCAATTATTCTTTGACGAGTCCCACGAAACAACCTCGGTTCCCTTAGTTTTTGCAGGTCCGGAGTTTTTGGCCTGCTGCCCTTGCGCAGTGAAGCTCTTGATCGTCGAGGCATCTCGACAGACGGTGAGCTCCACGAGGCCGAAGCCGCTCTTCTGCCCGCCGCCGGGGGAGGCTTTTCCGGAGATGAGGCGAAGGGTCGGAGCTCCCTCGATCCAAGACCCGTTCTTCTTCATCGCCGGGATGATCTGGGCGTACTCCGCTGCCATGGGGCCGGCAACATACCGGTAGACCAGCTGGGGGTCCTCCTTGGACTTTCCGAGGACCCGCTCCTGGTTCTTCAACACCAACCCGAGGAACGCGTAGGCCGAGGAGACTGCCTCTTTCTCGGACTCGGGCACGGCATTCGGCTGAGGGTCAGCCGTGCCAGAAGGGCTGGTGGAGGCGGGCGCCGTCGTCGATCCCGAAGAGGTGGGCGGAGTCGTCTCGTGGGGAAGCTCTGCGGACTTGGGGGCAGAGCAGGCGCTGAGCAAGAGCGCACCGGCGAGAGCGGCGATGACAGGTGGTGCGAGGCGGGGCATGGGGCGTTCCTACTTTCCGTCGTTTCCTTGGGCGAGATCAGGAGCGAGTGCGTAGAGGCGCCGGCCGTCCGGCTGAGTCACCGTGATGATCGCCTTCCCCTCCACGACGCCCCAGGGTGTGTTCGTTCGGGAGCGGTCGTACTCCGCTGCGCCGTTCTTCGTCAGAGCGAGCCCCCGGCCGCTGCCGGACACGCCGAACGCATTGCCGTCCGAGACGACTGCGAGAGAGGCCCCGGGGGCGCCGAGGGATCGGTTGCGCTTGAGGTCGATGAGGAGACTCTTGAGAGCAAGCCCCGAACCGTCTGCAGCGACGACAGCCGAACCGTCCGTCCGCACCCCCGCCCCCGGAGTGATCTCCTGCCGCAGCTGCCCGCTCACCGCGTCCTGGACGATCACCCTCACTGTGTCGCCGGAGGTCCACCGGGAGACGACGACGCCGCGGCCCGCCATGACGATCCGGCCTGTTCCGCCGCCCTGAAGCGGCGAGAGGACCTTGAGGGCTGGACCCGCCCCTGAGGCAGTGACCCGTCGCCAGGATCCGTGGGCGTCGGCGGCGATGATCGCACCGTCCTCCGCAGCGAGAGGCGTCAGGCCAGCGGGGATGCTGATGATGACTGGTTTGCCGCGGGAGATGAGGTAGGCGCGGGAGCCTGCCGTGATGAGGGGGGAGCGGCCGGTGAAGGTCACGCTCGCCTCTCGAGGCAGGGCAGTCTGGCCGCGGGAACCCTTCTCCATGTCCCACCAGGTGAGGCCTGCATCCGTGCGGACGGCGGCAACGGTCCGCCCGTCGAGCGTTGTCAGACGAGGGCTGGCGTTGCGGGCGAGGTTCTTCGGCAGGGCCGTCTGCCAGACGGCTTGGCCGGTGTCCCCGCGGAAGCTCGAGATCATGCCGCTGCGTGAGGGCACAAGGATCCATCCTCCGGGGCCCACCAAGGGCGGCTGGTCGGCGTCGGTGGCAGTGACCCAGAGCGCGGCGTCCCTCCAGGTGGGGGGTGCCTCTCCGGGAACATCGACGGCGAGTGCCTCACCGGATGAGCGGTTCACGAAAGCGGCTGTTGTCGGCACGGAGAGGCCTGCTCCTCCTACGAGCACAACGAAGAGGAGGGCGGCCGTGAGAAGAGCCGGTCGAAGCGCCGGGCGGGACGGCGGGGGAGAGGCGGCCTGTCCCTGGACAGGACGGCGCGATGTCCGGAGGCGCTCGGCGGCCTCTTCAGAGACCTGGGGCAGGCTGATGACCGCATCCCACGGGGCACTGACCTGCTCGAGGGGAAATGCCTGCGCCGGGGCCGTCACGCTGAGGTATTCGTGGGCGGGACGGCCGGGAAGCACGTCGGGAATGTCCGGCTTCTCCAGATGAGCCCTGATGAGTGCGGTGATCCACCCGATGACGCCCTCGCGCTGGCGGACCCAGCGCACGAGGGTGAAGATCGAGTAGACGAGTGCCAGAACGAGGGTGGCCACGCCTGACCACAGGCCCACCGGGCTGCTCGTCGGCAGGCCCATGGCCTTGAGCGCTCCGAGCCAGGCGAGCAGGCAGAGAAGGACGGGCAGCAGCTCGGGAGCAAACGGTCCGCGGCGTGCCGGGGCCGGCAGCTGATCGACGCTCATGCGGACTCCTCCTCGAGGCCCAGAGGCAGCTGAACCGTGAGAGGCTCACCGTCTCCCAGGTGAAGGATGCCGCGTCCGGGTTTAACCGTGCGGGTCACGTCGGCCGGGCTGATCTTCGCGCCGATCGCCTCCCCTTCTGCGAGCTCCTTCGGGGAGAGGAGAACCCCGTAGCCGCTGCGTCGGGCATCCACGCGCCAGCCTGTGAACCCGGCGGAGAGGTTTGCCGCGAGGCCCGCGAAGAGGAGGTAATGGCCGTTGTCGCCCCCGTGGAGCACGAACTTCCGGAGGAATTCGTCAGCGGGGTGCTGAGCGCTCAGGAGGTCGACGTCGTCGATGACGAGCACGGCGGGAGGCTGATCTGCGCCGAGGAAGGGGGTGATGTCCTCGGGGCCGAACTCCGTTCCTCGGATGACTCCGCGGACATTCGGATGCTCCTCGAGCAGACGCAGCGGGGAGCTTTTGGGCGTGATGAGGACGACATCTGTCCCGCCGGCCAGAAGCGAGCGGGCCATGGTCTGGAGAACTGTCGATCGTCCCGAGCGAGGGGATCCTGCCACGATAAAGGCGCTGGCAGAAGCATCGAAGTGCATTCCGAGGAGATCGAGCTCGTCTCCGCCGACGCCGACGAGCCCGAAGTTCGGGCGAGGGCCTTCGCCCATCCCGAGCGCTGCGTCGAAGGTCAGAACGCTCGGCAGCATGGTGATGGCGAGAGGGCGCTGCACAGCCGGGGTTTCCGGCCCGAGAGGAGGCATTGCAGCGGCCTCTGCGCGGATGAGGTCAGCTGCTGCAGAGCCCTGACCGGACGGTTCCAGGAGAGCGATCTGCAGCTCTCGAGCGGACTCAGCGCGGAATGCTCGTCCCTCAGGGATCTCATCCGGCATCTTGCTGGGCGTGAGCCCCGCAGAGGAATAGTCCGTCTTGTCAGAGAGGCGCAGGACGATCTGCTCCTCGACGAGGGCGTTGACTCGGGGCGCGAAGAGGGTCCGGTCACCCGTGATGATGAGGTGTACGCCGACACTGGCTCCCTCGCGGAGCATGTAGACCACGTTGTCCAGCAGGCGCCCGTTGTTCACGTCGCTGAGCGAGCCCATGAAGCCCTCCCAGCGGTCGATGAGGAAGAGGACGTGGGGCAGCTTCTCCTCGGGCGCCGCGTGACGGCGCTGCTCGGTGATGTCCGCATAGCCGCGGGCTCCGAGCATCTCCTGCCGCTCGGCGATGAGCTCGCCGAGTTTCGAGATGAGCCGGATGGCGCGGTTGGTCTCGGTCCTCTGGACGACGGCGCCAGCGTGCGGGAGGTCGCGCAGAGGGAGGAGACCGCCGTTGCCGCAGTCCAGAGCGAGGATGTGCAGCTGCGTGGGGTCGAGGGTGCGGGCGGCAGACAGGGCGATGGTCCTGAGCGCCTGGGTGCGCCCCGTGCGGGCGGCGCCGACGCACAGCAGGTGGCCCGTCTTCGAGAGGTCCAGGACGGCGGGGCGCTGGTCCTGCTCGGCCGGGAAGTCCTCGAGGCCGTACGGGATGAGAGGCAGGTCCTCAGATCCCTCGTCCGCAGGGAGCGCGTCTGCTCGGACAGCCGGGATGTCTTCGAGGAGCAGAGACGTGGGAAGAGCAGGGAGCCAGGGGGAGAACGGCTCGGCGTACCCGAGAGCCTGGTGGGCCTCTGTGATGCAGGAGACGAGAACGGCCAGATCGGTGAGGTCGTTCTCTTCAGGCCGCTCCTCCTTGGGCGGGCGTGGGGAGGGGAGCGCCATCTCGGCGAAGTCCAGGCGATGGGTGAACAGGGCGGACTGGGCCGTCTCTGCGGCCTGTCCCGGACGGCGGCCGCCGACTCGCCCGGACTGGAAGGGGATGAGCTGGGAGGCGCCGAGACGAACATAGGCTCGTCCTGGGGTTGACTTCGAGATGAGGGAGGCCTCCTTCGCGTCAATGACGTCCTGTGACTCGGTCGAGTCCGTCACGCGCAGGGCGATGCGGAGGTTCGTGTTCGCCCGGATCTCCGGGGAGACGACGCCGGACGGGCGCTGGGTCGCGAGGACGAGGTGAATGCCGAGAGAGCGCCCTCGCTGGGCGATGTTGACCAGGCCCTTGACGAAGTCGGGCAGCTCGCGGGCGAGGGAGGCGAACTCGTCGATGACGATGAGCAGCCGGGGCATCGCCGGGATGCGGTCGCCGCGGTCCTGGAGAAGCGTGTAGTCCTCAATGTCTTTGGCCCCCACCGCTGCGAGCATGTGCTCGCGTCGTGTCAGCTCGGCTCCGAGCGACTCGAGCGCCCGCTCCACAAGGTGGGTGTCGAGGTCTGTCACCATGCCGACGGTGTGCGGCAGATCCACGCAGTCCTTGAAGGCCGCGCCGCCCTTGTAGTCCACGAGGACGAAGTTCATCGACTCCGGTGTGTTGACCACCGCGAGGGAGGCGACGAGCGTCTGGAGCAGCTCCGACTTTCCGGAGCCGGTGGTGCCGGCGACGAGACCGTGAGGGCCGTCTGTGCGCAGGTCCAGGGAGAACGCGCCGTCCACACCGGCGCCGAGGACAGCGCTCGTCGAACGCCCGCCGCTCTTCCAGATCTGCGCGATGCTCTCTCCGGTGGGCGGCTCAAGCTGGAGCAGGTCGAGCAGCCGGGCCGAGGCGGGCAGCACCGCGTCGTCGTCGTCAGGACTGGCGTCCCGGACCGAGGCGAGGCTGCGGGCGACGCGCGGGAACCACTCGGGATCCGGCAGGTCGGGAAGGACGTTCGCCGACGCCTTCTCGCCCGTGGCCCTCACTTCGAGGAAAGCGCCTCGCTGGACGGCTGTCGCCTGGCACTCCTCGGGCAGAAGCCTCTCTTCGGCGTCGAGGCAGAGGCAGAAGACCCGGGCTGCCGGACCGTTCTGGAGAATGCTCGTGAGTCCGGGGAGGGCGCGGAGCCTCCGGGCCCCGCTGATGATGACGACGACGTCCGGCTCGTTGAGGAGAGTCTCGCCGGTTCCGGAGGAGCTCATTGAGCGCAGCCGTTCTGAGACAAGCTGGGCCAGCTCCGAGATCCGCCGGCTCGCCGTGGCGGCGTCCGAGGCGATGAGGGCATGGGCGTCCTGTCCGAAGGCCGGACGAAGGTGAGGAAGCCATCGGGCCCATTCCCAGTCCTCAAGGCTCTGGGAGGTCAGGAGGCAGATCTGCACGTCACGGGGTGACTGGAGAGTGGCGAGCTGTGCGGCGATCCACCCGGAGAGGGAGGGCATGATGCCCGGTTCAGCGGCGACGCCGATGACTCCGGCCGAGGCGAGGCTGAGGGTCGCCGGGACGTCTTCCATGCCTTGCTCGACTTTCCTCTCGTGGTCTGGCCTCTGAGGATCCTCGACGGCGACTGTCGAGATGGCTCGGTGAAGGCCGAACCGGATGCTCAGGTGATCGTCGTGGGTGCGGCGGCGCTCCCAGAGACGGGTCGTCGGCAGTGTGGCAATCCTGCTGATCTCGGCCGGGTCCGGTGAACTGTGACGGGCGAGAGCGCGGTCCTGGGCCACGGCCTCCTGCACGGCCTCCTCCACTGCCGCCTTCTCCCGCTCGTGCTTGCGACGGCGATCGCTTTGACGCTCTTTTCCGAGCTTGCGCTGCTGCCACCAGTTCCCGATGAGCATGATCGGGGAGAAAACCGCGAACATGAGATACATCGGATTGCGCATGACGATGAACATTGCGGCCGCCATGAGAACAGGAAGGAAAGCCGCGATATACGGGAGGGGGCTCGTCCTGTCATTCTGCACCTCATTCGGCATCCTAAAACGCCTCTCGCGGGTTTCAGGAAGAAGGCGGGGAGGACGATTGTGGTCCAGGACAGACGGGTCCTCAGCAGAGGGGACGAGGTGCGCCTTCTCAGCAGTCGCCTCCACCAGCTGAAAGGGAATTCCTCCGGCATTGACGATCGCGCCCAGCGGCCACTGCGTCCGCTCTGACACGGGGACATCATCGACGAACAGCCGGCACTGCTCGGACCCGGGAGAGACGCTCGCCGTTCCGTCCTCGGAGATGTCGACGACGACGGCCACCTCAGGCAGCCCCAGCCCGGCCCCGAGAGAGCATTCCGCAGCCTCTCCGAGGAGGGAGCGCCCTGGGCCGAGAACGACGGCGCGGCCTGCGCCGAGGCCACCTGCCAGACGGATTTCACGGAGGCTCTCGGGAGAGACGGAGGGAAGACCGGCCTGCTGCGGGGGAGCGGATGCCTGCCCGGCATCATCAGCGGTGATGACAGATCCGTTGAGCAGACGGAGGTCGTGGAGCGGGGTCTCGGCGCTCGCGGATGCTCCGTCGACGGCGTACCCGCCAGCCGAGAACAGGCCTATGCTGCGGGCGAGCCCGCCGAGCGTCTGCTCGCCTGTGTACTCCACCGCGTGGTCGGATGCCTCGCGGCGTTCAGCATCGAAGCTCGTCACAGTCAACTTCACATGAACCCCCCACAGGAACTGGCTGATGGCCTCGAGAATTGAATTTCTGTTCTCTGAGCTTACCGTTTACCGTGGAGGGTGAAAGACCTCATAGATTTCTCGGAGGCGGCGCTCGGTAGTGGTCTCTGAAATGCCGAAACGCAGGCTTCCGAAACTCAGTCCGCTCACATCGGGAAGTCTTAAGAGAACATGGAAAGACGGAACTACGGCCTGGGGGTCGCTTCGCTCCTCGGAATGGCCCTCCTGCTCATCGGCATTCCAGCCGCTCTTCTCGCTCTGGCAGGGAATCCGCTCCCTGCGCTGGGCACTCTCAAGGAGAGCTTCACCACGCCGGACCTCGGCGGGCGGCTCTTCATCGGGTCCTTTCTGCCGCTCGTCGGCTGGGTCGCCTGGGCCTCTTTTGCGGTGCCTCTCATCCTCCAGATGATCGGCCTCGGCGGCCGAGTGTTCAAAGGCCTGAGCGTCCAGCAGCGCATCGCAGTCGCGATGGTGGCTGCCGTCGGCGGCATGTTCGTCGCCCCAGGGTCTGGCCTGCGCTCCTCGGGGGACTCAGCACAAGCGGTCTCGTCGTCGTCGGCCCCGCTGGTCCAGACTCCCGAGGCGAAGCCCGCAGCTCCGTCGCAGTCATCGATCACCGCACCGGCAGCAGAGCCGGCGTCCCAGAAGGCGCCGCTGCCGACGTATGAGGTCAAAGCGGGGGACACCCTCTACTCCATCGCGCAGGCTCAGCTCGGGGACGGACACCGCTTCCAGGAGATCGCGGAACTCAACTACGGCGTTGTCCAGGGGGATGGGAGCAAGCTCGGGGCCGACCATTGGCTCCGGGCCGGATGGACCCTCAAACTCCCCGCAGACGCCGCCCAGAAGGGCCGAACTCATACGGAGAAGGTCACGGTGCAGCCGGGCGACACTCTCTGGGACATCGCCGAACGGGAGCTGGGATCCGGCGAGCGCTATCCAGAGCTCGCCCAGGCCACCGCAGACGACGTCCAGGCCGACGGCCAGCGCCTGACGGACCCGAATCTGATCATGCCGGGATGGACCGTCGAGGTCCCCGCGCAGGTCCACGTCGACTCGGCAGCGAAAACCCTGGCCCCGAAGACTCAGACCCCGAAAACCCAGGCTCCGGATGCGAGCACGGGGCACGACCAGCACCCGGACACCTCGACACAGGCTCCCGTTCCGGCGCCGCAGCAGGCTGGTCCTGCCGCAGATCAGGACCGCGTGCCTGGTGTAGACGTCCAGCCGGCAGCGCCCGAGGGTCCTGGGCCGGAGGGCTCTGCCCCCGACCAGCCCGAGGCGCCCGCTTCTGATGGGGGCTCGATCGTCACCCAGCCGACGCCGTCTCAGGACGACCCGCTCTCCAGGCTTGCGTCGGGCAGCGCTGAGTCCCAGGGGGACCGTCAGGGATAGGGTGGCTCCATGGCCATTCCTGAATTCATCGTCCAGCTGCGCGCCAAGATCGGCCACGATCCCCTCTGGCTTCCCGGGGTCACGGGGGTGATCTTCGACCGGACCGAGCGCCCTGAGCATGTGCTCCTGGTCGAGCGGGCGGACAACGGCCGCTGGGCCCTCATCACCGGCATTCTCGAGCCGGGGGAGAACCCCGCCGAGGGGCTTGTGCGCGAAGCCGAGGAGGAGACGGGCGTGCGGGTCCAGCTCGGGCCGCTCTTCGACGTCGACACCGCCGGCCCCATCACCTTCCCCAACGAGGACGTCTGCTCGTTCCTCAACATCACGTTCCGCGGCGTGGCCGTGTCCGGGGAGGCTCGGGTGAACGACGACGAGTCCACCCGCGTGGCGTGGTTCCCGCTTGACGGCCTCCCCGGTACCCTGACCCCCCGGCACCGGCGCCTCATCGAGGCGGCCCGGAGCTTCACGGGGGAGGGCGCGTCCTACGCCTCGCCGCCCTCGGAGGACCGCGCGTAGATCCGTTTGAAGTTGGCCAGGATGCGGCCGGGCTCAGTCACGGGGTGGACTCCCGCCGCGGCGAGCGTGGACTCGAGCTCTCCAGGCGCGAAGTAGCCCTCGTTCTGATAGCGGCTGAGGCGGAAGGCCATGCCTTCGAGGTCCAGCTCCGGGTGGAACTGGGTCGCGTACAGGTTCGCCCCGATCCTGAACATCTGGACGGGGCACGTGGTGCCCGAGGCGAGAAGGACCGCCGACGGCGGCAGCTCGCTCATGGCCTCTTTATGTCCTACGAACCCCTTGAAGACGGGGGAGAGGCCCTCGCACAGGGGATCCTGCACACCCGCCTCTGTCAGGGTGATGTCAACGGCCGACGCCGCCTCCCCGTACGTCTTGTCCACCGTGCCCCCGCAGTGCAGGCCGAGGGTGCTGATCCCGTAGCAGGCCCCCAGGAAGGGGAAGTCGCGCTCAACGACCAGCTCGAGGAGGGCAGCGAGGTGCCGCTCGGAGCGCTGCTGGAGGGGGGACTTCAGAGCGTCCGCCGCGTTGAACGGGCTGCCGCCGAGGATGATCCCGGAGTGGCTGGAGAGGACCGCCTCCCAGTCGGGGCAGTCTTCTGCGGCCTCGAGGCGGAGGGAGACCAGCTCGTCGTCGGCGAATCCCCCGAGGTGGCGGGTGGAGCGGAGCTCGTCTGCGGCGATGTCACTGTCAACGCGCGTCTGGATGAGGAGGAAGGGAAGCATGAGCCAAGCCTAACCCCAACCCTCGCCGCCGGGCCTTTCCTCCGCCCTCGCTTACTCCTCAGCCGAGAGAAGGCGGCGTTCTGATCGCGGCGGTGTCAGAGGGTCGGCGCAACAACCCCCGTAAGAATCTCGTTGAGCTTATCAGCAGGATTCGCCCACTGAAGC
>JAGLBH010000041.1 GCA_018260285.1 Arthrobacter sp.
GACCACGGAGTCCACGTTGACGCCGCGGATGGCCGCCACCTGGCTGCGCGCCACGGGCTGTCGATACGCGATGACGGCGAGCGTCTCCAGCGCCGCCTGGCTCAGCCGGGCCTTCTGGCCGGAGAGCACGAACCGCTCCACTGTCTCCCGGTGCTCGGGTCGAGCGAACATGCGCCAGCCGCCGCCGACATGCCGGATCTCGAAGCCGCGCACTCGGCTCAGCGGCTCGTCCCCCTCAGCCTGCCCGGGGAGGAGGCCCGCATACTCGCGGCCCAGCTCCTCGACCCCGATGCGCACCGTCTCCTCGTCCTCCCCTACTGCCCGAGCAAGCTCCTCGGCGGACACCGGCGAGTCTGCCACCATGAGCACCGCCTCGATGAGGCTCAGCAGCGCGGCATCAGCGCGGTCAGTCATCGTCACCCTCCTCAAGAATCGGCCCCTCCTGGAGCTCTGCGGGCCCCGTCCAGCGAGCCCAGATCACCTGCTCCTCCTGCTCAAGCAGCACGAGCTGGCGGCGATAGAGCTCCAGCAGCGCCAGGAAGCGCACGACGAGGACGAGCCGGCTCTCGGCGTCGTCCGTCAGGTCCGTAAAGGTCAGGCGACCGGCAGAGACGAGGCGACGTGAGAGCTCCTCCGCCTCCCCCGCGACGGTCACCGAGGACCCGTGGAGATGCTCGACGCCCACGCCCGTGGGGGCAGGCGGCTTGACCTGCTCGAAGGCCGCCTGGGCCAGGCGGGCCAGCAGCTCTGGCGTGGCGGTGAACTCGAGACGGGGCTCGAGGCCGTCGAATCCCTCGCCTCGGCGGACGTCCCGGGGGAAGGAGCGGGCCTGGTCGGCCAGGCGCTCCCCCATCGACTGGGCCGCCTGTTTGAAGGCCTTGTACTGGAGGAGCTTGGCGAAGAGGAGGTCGCGAGCCTCGAGCGCCTCCACGTCCTCGAGCGACTCGACCTCCCCCTGCGGCAGGAGCCGCGCGGCCTTGAGGTCCAGCAGGGTGGCCGCCACCACGAGGAAGCCCGTCCGCTCGTCAAGGCGCTGCTCCTGGCTGCGAGCGTCGTCGCCCTCCCCCTCGGCGAGACGGAAGGTGAAGGCGAGGAACTCGTCGGTGACCTCGGCCAGGGCCACCTGCGTCACGTCCATCTCCTTGGAGGCGATGAGGTGCAGCAGCACGTCGAACGGGCCCTGGAAGTTGCTCAGGGAGACGGCGAACCCGCCGACAGACGGTGAGTCAGCGGCGGGTTCCTCCGAGCGGTGTTCGGCGGCCACTCTACGGAGCGCCGCCGCGCTCGATGAGCTCCTTGGCGAGGTTCCGATAGGCCTCTGCGCCGGGGTGGTTTCCGGCGAAGCTCGTGATCGGCTCGGCGGCCACGGTGGCGTCGGCGAACTTGATGGAGCGCTTGATCGGCGTCTCGAAGACCTTGTCCCCGAAGGCCTCGACGAGCCGGTTCATGACCTCGCGGGCGTGGAGCGTGCGGGGGTCGTACATGGTGGCGAGCACGCCGTCGATCTTCAGGTCCGGGTTGAGGCGGTCCTGGACCTTCTCGATCGTCTCGACGAGCAGCGCCACAGCGCGCAGGGCGAAGAACTCGGGCGTCAGCGGGATGATGACGCCGTGGGCTGCCGTCAGCGCGTTGACGGTGAGCAGGCCGAGGGACGGCTGGCAGTCGATGAGAATGACGTCGTAGTCATTGGCCACCTTGCGCAGAGCGCGGTCGAGAACCTGCTCACGGGCCACCTCGTTGACGAGCTGCACTTCCGCGGCCGAGAGATCGATGTTCGCGGGGAGCAGGTCGAGGTTCTCCACCTCGGTCTCGAGAATGGTCGCATGGACGTCAACCTTGCGGTCCATGAGCACGTTGTAGACCGTGTCGTCGAGGTCGTGCGGGTTGGCGCCGAGGCCTGCGGAGAGGGCACCCTGCGGGTCGAAGTCCACGAGGAGCACCTTGCGCCCCAGCTCCGCGAGCGCGGCTGCGAGGTTGATGGTGGAGGTCGTCTTGCCGACTCCGCCCTTCTGGTTCACCATGGCGATGACGCGGGCCGGGCCGTGAGACGTGAGGACCGGAGGCTCAGGGAATTCCCTCAGGGGCTTGCCTGTGGGGCCGAGCTGGGCATCGTCACTGGTCTTGGCAGCAGACTCGTTCGTCATGGAAAACTCCACGCATCCTTACGTCTTGAGGGCACTTCTCACTGGAACGTTACGTCCCCAACCTTCGATTCTGCCTTACCGGCGCTGAAAACGCCCCGAGCCTTGAAGCTCAGGTTGAAAGACCTGCGCCTCAAGGCTCGGGGCGACGGAGCGACGCCGCGGGGCTCTTCGCCGCTGGTCGCTGTGAGAGGACTAGTGCGCTTCCATCGTCGTCTCGTCGAAGGGGATCTTCTTGTCGAGGACGTCGCGGGCGCGGCCCAGGTCGATCTCCTTGACCCACGTGCCCATGAGGAGCGTCGCAACGGCGTTGCCGGAGAAGTTCGTCAGCGCGCGGGCCTCGGACATGAAGCGGTCGATGCCGACGATGAGTCCGACGCCGTCCAGCAGGTCGGGGCGATGCGCCTGCAGGCCGCCCGCCAGAGTGGCCAGGCCTGCGCCGGTCACGCCGGCAGCGCCCTTGGAGGCGATGATCATGAAGACGAGCAGCCCGATCTGCTCCCCCATGTCCATCGGCTTGCCCAGGGCGTGGGAGATGAAGATCGACGCCATCGTCAGGTAGATGGCGGTGCCGTCGAGGTTGAAGGAGTAGCCGGTGGGAACGGTGATGCCTACGACGGGCTTGGAGACGCCTGCGTGCTCCATCTTGGCGATGAGGCGGGGAAGAGCGACCTCAGAGGATGAGGTGGAGAAGATGAGGAGGTACTCCTTGCCGAGGTAGCGCATCAGCTTGAGGATGTTGAGACCCGTGACCGCCTTGAGCAGGGCTCCGAGCACGATGACGATGAACAGGGCGCAGGTGATGTAGAAGGCGACCATGAGCAGGAGCATGGACGTGATGGCCTTGACCCCGGTCCCGCCGACGACAGCGGCGATGGCGCCGAAGGCGCCGATCGGAGCGAGCCACATGATCATGGACAGGATGCGGAAGACGACCTTCTGGATGACCTGGATGAGCTCGAGAAGGGGCTTCGCCGTCGTTCCCAGCTGCTGGATGGCGAACCCGACGAGGAGGGCGATGAACAGCGTCTGGAGGATCGACTCGCCGGTCAGGGCGGCGAGCATCGTCTTCGGGATGATGCTCAGGATGAAGGACGTGGTGTCTGCGGGCTTCTCCGACTCCTTCATCTCATAGTGAGTGTTGGAGATGTTGAGCCCGTCACCCGGGTGGATGAAATTGCCGACCACCAGGCCGATGGCCAGGGCGAAGGTGGACATGACCATGAAGTAGACGAGCGCCATGCCGCCGACGCGGCCCACAGTGGCGGCCTTGGCGATGGACCCGACGCCGATGACGATGGTGCAGAAGATCACCGGGGCGATGATCATCTTGATGAGGCTGACGAATCCCGTTCCGAGCGGCTTCATGGCCTTGGCCGTCTCCGGCGCGACGAGGCCCAGAACGGCGCCGGCGATGACTGCGACGATGACGGCGATGTAGAGGACGTGCGTGCCCTTCCCGCTCTTCTTGACGGGCGGGCGGCTGACCGCATCTCCCTCGGTGCCAGGGGGCGCGGCGTCGACGCCGCGAGGCTCAGGTGCGTGGCTCATGGTGGTCTCCTGATTCAGCTTTCGGCCGCGAACTCTCAGCGACCTCTCACACAATAGATGATTCTGTGAGGGAATTCACGGAAAGAATTCAGGATGTGTTGCCATGCCGTTCATCTGTCACCCTGCTGAGGGGTCATCCGCTGTCTCGAAGATCACGCGGATCAGCCTTTCTCTCCCCGGCATCGCACAAGGGGAACGACGTAGAGTTGACGTGGTGGGCACCGCCTGCCGCTCATCGTGACCCCTGCCCCACCACCATGACGGAGAGTTTTCATGACCCAGGGTATTTTTCTTGACGCAATGACGCCGCGAGCGGGCAAGACGCTCATCGCCCTGGGGCTGGCGGACTCGCTCTTGCGCCGCGCCGACTCGGTGGGATACTTCCGCCCCGTCTTCCTCACGGACGAGGAGGACCAGGATCCGACGATCCGCCTCATGCGCAAGACCTTCGGCTTCACCGAGAAGACGGCCCGCGGCGGCATCTCCCTGGCTCGCTGCCGCGAGATCCTGGCGAGCGGGGACCACGACGAGCTGGACTCGATCGCCCTCGGGATCTACTCCGAGATGAGCCGGGAGTGCGACGTCATCATCGTGGACGGCACGGACCTGCTGGCCCACAACGCCGCCACGGCCGAGTTCGACATGAACGCGCGCCTGGCCAACAACCTGGGCTGCTCAGTGCTCGCCGTGACGAGCGGCGCCGGGGCCGAGTCCGTCGAGGACATCGTCAACTCGGTCGAGGTGACTCGGGCCGAGCTGAGCAGCGCCAAGACCGACATCCTGGCGATCATCGTCAACCGCGTCTCCCCCGAGATGGTGAAGGACGCCGAGGCCGCCATTCCGGTGGGCCGCCGCGGGGGCCACGTCTACGTCATTCCCGAGACGCCCGAGATCTCCCAGCCGACCGTCCACGAGGTCGTCTCCAAGCTGGGCCTCTCCACAGACAACCCCTCCGTGTCCCTCGACCGCGACATCCGGGCCGTCAAGGTCGCCGCGATGACCGTCGGCAACTTCCTGGCGCAGATGGGCGACGGCGACTTCGTCATCACCCCGGCCGACCGGTCGGACGTGGTCATGTCCACCCTCGCCTCCGCCCTCTCCCCCTCCTTCCCCGTGCCCTCGGGCCTGCTCCTCTCCGGTGGTCTCGAGACGAACGAGCCCACCCAGGCCCTCCTCAACGCCGCCCCGTTCCCGGTCCTGCGGACCGACGTGGACACGTACTCCGCCGCTCAGCTCGTGGGCGGGGTCCAGGGCGAGCTGCGCGCGGGCGAGCCCCGCAAGATCGCCGCGGCCATGGGCGCCTGGTCCAAGCGGGTGGACGAGAAGGAGCTGCTCAGCCGCCTCGACCTCCCCCGCCCGGTCAAGCGGACACCTCTGCGCTTCCTCCACGAGCTCGTGGAGAAGGCCCGCTCCGAGCGACGCCGCGTGGTGCTCCCCGAGGGCGACGACGTGCGCGTGCTCCGTGCAGCCGAGATCATCCTCCGGCGCGACTTCTGCGACCTCGTGATCCTCGGCGACGAGGCCACGGTGCGCGAGCTCATCCAGGCAGAGGGCATCGACCTCGCCATCTCCGCCGAGGAGGGGCAGCCCGGCGTGCGGCTCATCGACCCGGCGTCGTCGCCCCTGCGCGAGAAGTACGCAGAGGAGTACGCGCGGCTCCGCGCCCACAAGGGCGTGGAGAAGGAGCAGGCCATGGAGCGCATGCTGGACGGCTCCTACTTCGGCACCATGATGGTGCAGCTCGGGGACGTGGACGGCATGGTCTCCGGCGCCGCCCACACGACGGCCAACACGATCCGGCCCGCCCTCGAGTTCGTCAAGACGAAGCCCGGAGTCTCGATCGTCTCCTCCGTCTTCTTCATGCTCCTCGAGGACCGGGTGCTCGTCTACGGCGACTGCGCGGTCAACCCCAACCCGGACGCCCAGCAGCTGGCCGACATTGCCGCCGCCTCCGCCGAGACGGCCCGGCAGTTCGGGGTGGACCCGAAGGTCGCCATGCTCTCCTACTCCACGGGCGGCTCCGGATCGGGCGCCGACGTGGACAAGGTCCGCGAGGCCACCGGCCTCCTCAAGGAGTCCCACCCGGAGATCGTCGCCGAGGGGCCCATCCAGTACGACGCCGCCGTGGACCAGTCCATCGCCGCGTCCAAGCTGCCGGGCTCCCCGGTGGCAGGCCAGGCCACGGTCTTCATCTTCCCGGACCTCAACACGGGCAACAACACGTACAAGGCCGTCCAGCAGTCGGCGGGCGCCGTGGCCGTGGGCCCCGTGCTCCAGGGTCTGCGCAAGCCGGTCAATGACCTCTCCCGCGGCTGCACCGTGGACGACATCGTCAACACCGTGGCCATCACCGCCATCCAGGCTCAGGGCTGAGCGGCCGCTCCGGCGTCGTCGCTCGCGAAAGGATCACCATGCTCGTTCTCGTCATCAACTCAGGCTCCTCCTCCATCAAGTACCAGGTGCGCGACACCGAGACCCAGGAGGTCCTGACGAAGGGCCTCATCGAGGAGATCGGCTCCAGCGAGGTCACGGACCACACGCAGGGGCTCGACATCATCGCCCGGCGCCTCGAGGAGGAGCTCGGCGGGCGGAAGATCGACGCCGCCGGGCACCGCGTGGTCCACGGCGGCGAGCGGTTCTCCGAGCCGGTCGTCATCGACAACGAGATCGTGCGGGCCATCGAGCGCCTCGCTCCCCTCGCTCCGCTGCACAACCCGGCCCACGCCCTCGGCATCCGGGCGCTCATGAACACGTGGCCGGACCTGCCGCAGGTGGCCGTGTTCGACACCGCCTTCCACCGCACCATGCCTGAGCACGCCTGGCGCTATGCGGTGCCGGACGAGTGGTACACGAAGCACGGCATGCGCCGCTACGGATTCCACGGCACCTCCCACGACTACGTGACCGGCCAGGCCGCAGAGCTGCTCGGGCTCGAGCGCTCCGATTTCAACGGGATCATCGCCCACCTGGGCAACGGCGCGTCCGTCGCGGCCATCCAGGGCGGCCAGTCCATCGACACGTCCATGGGCTACACCCCCCTCGCGGGCCTCATCATGGGCACGCGCTCGGGCGACGTGGACCCCTCGGTCCTCACCGCCGCCCTGCGCCACGTTCCCGGTGTGGAGACGGCCGACGATCTGGACCGAGTCCTCAACTCCGAGTCCGGTCTGCGGGCCCTCGGCGGCTCCAACGACATGCGCAAGCTCGAGGAGCTCGTCAAGGCCGGGGACCCTGCCGCCACTCTCGTCGTGGACATGGCCTCCTACCGCCTCGCCTCCTACATCGGCGCCTACCACGTGGCTGTCGGCGGCGCGAAGGCGCTCGTCTTCACCGCGGGCATCGGGGAGAACTCCGGGTTCTTCCGAGCGAAGGTCGCCGAGCGCCTCGGTGCGCTCGGAATCGTGCTCGACGACGCCGCGAACGCCGCCCGCTCCGACGAGCCTCGCCGCATCTCCGCCCCGGACTCGGCCATCGACGTGCTCGTCATACCGACGGACGAGGAGCAGGCCATCGCGCTGGCCACGGAGAAGGCGCTGCAGCAGGGCTGAGCCGCACGGGCCGCGGGCACACAGGCCTCCCACAGGGGAGCCTGAGAGAAAAGAGACATGATGCCCACTCCTCACACCACAGACGCCCACGCCGCTGCCCACACCCCTCGGCCTCGTCTCCCTGACGCTGCCCTGGCCCGCGTCCCGGAGGTGACGGCAGCCTTCTGGGCGGTCAAGCTCATGACCACGGGCATGGGCGAGGCGGCCTCAGACTGGATGGCGGGCGTGAGCATCCCCCTGGCGGTCGGGGTGGGCTTCCTCGGGTGCGCACTGGCGCTGTGGGTCCAGATCCGCCGCGAGACCTTCTCTCCCGCTGTCTACTGGACGGCGGTCTCCATGGTCGCCGTCTTCGGGACGATCGCCGCCGACGCCGTCCACGTCGCTCTCGACGTGCCCTACGCCCTGACTACGATTCTCTACATCCTTGCCGTGGCGGCGGTGTTCATCGTGTGGCACAGGGCTGAGGGAACTCTCTCGATCCACTCGATCACGACGCGCCGACGAGAGATCTTCTACTGGGCCACTGTCCTGGCGACCTTCGCCCTGGGCACCGCCGTCGGCGATTTCACAGCGATGACCCTGGACCTGGGCTACTTCCCGTCAGCGCTGCTCTACGGTGCGCTCATCCTCATTCCCCTCGTCGGATACCGGGTGCTCCACTGGAATGGCGTCCTCTGCTTCTGGGCCGCCTACGTCCTCACCCGCCCGCTCGGTGCCTCCATTGCCGACTGGCTCGGCAAGGAGCCGAACCACGGCGGAGGCCTCGGCTGGGGAGACGGTCCCGTGACGCTGGCACTCATCGTCCTCATCATCGCCGCAGTCGCCCTCACCAAGCAGAAGGCCGCTCGCGCGGACTGAGACTCCCCCAGCCGGCTGAGACACGCGCCCGGCCAGAGGTCACATTCGCACGACGGCGGCACATTTTCAGTACTCTTGTCTGTACGCATTGAGCGGATCCCCCTCGGCCAATTCATCCCCCTCGCTCAGTTCTAGGAGGGCCCATGACATGGGTGACGAGTATTCGTTTCGGCTGGGGCGCACTGCGCGCCGCGTGGCACAACAGACCGAGGTCTCTGTTCGCCGTCCTTCTCGCCATCGCCCTGGAGAACGCGAGCGCCATCGCCACACCGCTCATTCTCGGCATCGGTCTCCAGCAGGCCCTGACGAATCCTGAGGGAACCGTCGTGGCCATGGTCATTGCCGCCTACACCGCAGCACTGTTCCTGGCCTCTGCCGGAAGCCATCTGGCTCACACCCTCTACGGGCGCATCGAGCAGTCCGTCCAGAGCGAATGGATGGCTGACGGTCTCGCCAGCTCCCTCGGCAGCCATCCCGAGGCGCGGGCCGCGAAGGACACATCCGAGGTCTCGTACGCTCTCGACGCACTGGGAGGATGCCTCCGGGATGCCCTGAGCAGCATGGTGCGCAGCATTCTTCCGTCAACGGTCCGGGTGGTCGCTGGCGCAGCCGCCATCGCCGCAGTGGCCGGGCTGGGCCCAGTCATCGTCTATCTGCTGGGCATTGCGGTGTACTTGTGGCTGAGTTCCCCGCTCGCGGCTGTTCATCAGAAACGGCAGTCCGAGTTCTTCGGAGCCTGCCTGACGAACTTCGGGAGCCTCTCCAACGCGGCCGGGATGTGGCGGGAGTCCCGCTTGTTCGGAGCCTCGCCCTTCCTGGCCCAGCGCTACCGCGCGCCCCGTCTTCCCGTGGAGGACCTGGGTGTGGCGTCCTACCGAGCCACACGGAACCTCGTCCTCACCCAGACAGGGCTCGTCTCACTCATCATCGGTGCTGTCCTGGCCCTGCATCGTGCGTCAGCAGGGGCGGACGCCGAGGCGCTCGGCTCCATCGTCAGCCTGGCAGGCGTCACTCTCGCTGCCGTGAACCCCCTCCAGACGGTGGGCTTCGCCCTCTCGATGCTGGCCGCAGCCGTGGCCACACACGAGGAGTCCATGAAGACTGTGCGCCCCGCAGCACCCGAAGGATCCGCCGCTCTCACCGAACTCGCCGTGCGCTCCGTGAATGAAGGGGATCCCCGACCCGCCGCAGAGCCAGGCGCTGTGCTCACCGTCTCGGGACTCGGGGTCCCGGCTCTGCCTGACGGCACGTCGCTCGGCGCCGGACGGCCAATCTGGGTGCTCGGCCCGAGCGGCTCGGGAAAGACCACCCTTCTCGAGCAGATCATCGGCCTGCGCTCCTCCGGCGGTGCGCAGCTGACGGTCTCGACTCCGCATTCAGACAGCAGTCCGGACGCGGCGACGGCCATCGCTTACCTGCCGCAGGAGTCCCGACTTCTCGAAACGACAGCCGCAGAGAACGTCGACTTCGGCCGTGGTCTTGCACCGACCTCTGCGGCCGCTGGCCTCGACGCGCTCGGGCTCGCCCCCTTGCCCCCGGCGGCCGCCGGGCAGAAGAGATCGTCGGCGGAGACACATCCGTGCTCTCCGGCGGTGAGACACGACGCGTCTGCCTCGCCCGAACACTCGCGGGTTCGGAACCGCTGGTGGTTCTGGACGAGCCGACGACGGGGCTCGACGCCGCAGCGCGAGAGCAGGCGTGGGCTGCCATCGAAGCTCGCGCCGCGACGTCAGTGGTGCTCGTAGCGACACACGACTCGGACGCGCCTCGGCGGCCCAGCGACCTCGTCGTCACCTTGACTCTTCGCTAAACTTCGCTCTCCCCCGCCGGCCTCATTCTCCTCAGATTCTTCAGCCTCGCGGGCCCCGAGTTCTGCTGAGGACAGTCATCTCGGAGACTGCGTGGACGGCTCCTGCCCCGAGCACGACAACCCGCCATGGCACACTCTGGCCCCGGCCCGGGATGAGCCTGCCCAGAAACACCGACCGCACAGAGCGTGCGATACCACCGGTTGACCGTGACATGTGAGAAACCTCCTCGCTGTCAGGGTGGCTACGCCCCTGAGAGCCTTCAGTTCACTATTCATAGATAACATCTGAAATGTTCTTCAGGGTTCGCTTGGCCCCGGATGAAGATCAAGCCCCTCAGCCCCTCCGGTATACAAACGGGGCCTTCATGGCTGATAAATCACTGTGAAGGCCGGAGGGTCTTTACCAGTCAAGGAATTTTTGTATACAGTAGGTGCATGCGAGCAAGTGATCTGGCCTACACCGAGCTCCGGCGGGACATCGTCGAGTGGCGGCTTGAGCCCGGCCGCGTCCTGGGAGAGGTGGAGCAGGCCGAGCGCCTCGGCGTCTCCCGCACCCCCCTCCGAGAAGCTCTCCAGCAGCTGCAGGCCGATGGACTCGTGGAACCCCACGGGGGCAGAGGCGTCGTCGTCACCCATGTCTCCGCAGAGCACGTCGACGCCCTCTTCGAGGCTCGTGCAGCTCTGGACACCGCGAGCGCCGCCCTCGCTGCTCGGCGGGCGGATTCTGCCCGTTTCGGACAGCTGACCGCTGATCTCGAGAGCGCAGCCGAGCGGCTTGCGGAGAACCCCGATGACGAAAGCGTCCGGGCCTACTACCTCCTCGTGTCTCGTCTTGACGATCTCGTGGATGAGGCCGCTGGGAACCCATACCTGCGCAGAGCTCATGTCCCGCTCAAGGCGAACCTGGCCCGGCTGCGGCGCGCCACCCGCGAGAGCCCCGGGCGCCTGCGGGCATCCGCCGTCGAGCACGCGGCGATCGCCCGCGCCATCGCCTCCGGCGATCCGGATCTGGCCTCTGCCGCCACACGCGTCCACTTAGAAGCAGCCCGGCGTGCCATCGTCAGTGCGCTCGACCACCGTGACCCCCCACATGGCCGTCCGCCGACACCTGCGTCGTCGTCATCCATCGCCCACCGCGCATCCAGCCATCACACCGCCTGAAAGGACTGCCATGACCGTCAACCACACCGTTCG
>JAGLBH010000042.1:0-10614 GCA_018260285.1 Arthrobacter sp.
GGCCCCGCCCCACGCCTCCACGGAAAGCAGGTCAGGCGTGAGCTCCGAGACCGCAGGAGCCGCGAGCACGAGGTCCTTCGTGCGGACGCGGGTGGCCAGGAGGGACTGGTGGGCATCGCGGAAGGTCGTGTCGGTGACGGCCACGGTCTTCTGCTCGCGCAGAGCCTTCGCGAACCCCTCAGGCCCCAGCTCCTGGAGACGCTGACGGGAGCCGGACGGGGCCTCTCCCGTGAGGGCGGGGAGCTTGTCGGCAGGGTCGGTTGCGAGCGGCGGGGTTCCGTTCGGCTGGTTGACGGCGACGTCGGCGAGCCACGTCAGCGCCTTGGTGCCGCGGTCCGCGGAGACGCGCGCGTTGAGCAGCTCGGGGCGCTCGTCGATGAAGTTCGTGGCCACGTTGCCGGCGATGAACTCCTCGTCGTCGAGCACAGCCTGGAGGAACTGGATGTTCGTGGAGACGCCGCGGATGCGGAACTCCGCGAGGGCGCGACGGGCGCGGAGCACAGCAGCGGGGTAGTCGCGCCCGCGGCAGGTGAGCTTGACGAGCATCGAGTCGAAGTGGGGGCTGATCTCAGCACCCGTGTACACCGTTCCGCCATCGAGGCGCACGCCCGCGCCGCCGGCCGATCGGTACCCGGTGATCTTTCCCACGTCCGGGCGGAATCCGTTGGAGGGGTCCTCCGTGGTGATGCGGCACTGGAGCGCGGCGCCCTTGAGAACGATCCTGTCCTGGGTGAGGCCCAGGTCCTTCAGGGTCTCTCCGGCGGCCACGCGGATCTGCGACTGGACGAGGTCCACGTCGGTGATCTCCTCCGTGACCGTGTGCTCCACCTGGATGCGCGGGTTCATCTCGATGAAGACGTGCTCCCCCGCGCGCTCCCCGACCGTGTCCACGAGGAACTCGACCGTGCCGGCGTTCTTGTACCCGAGGGCCTTGGCAAAGGCCACTGCGTCCCGGTACAGGGCCTGGCGAATGCCCTCGTCCAGGTTCGGCGCCGGGGCGATCTCTACGACCTTCTGGTGACGGCGCTGCAGCGAGCAGTCGCGCTCGAAGAGGTGGACGACCTCGCCCTGCTCGTCCGCGAGGATCTGCACCTCGATGTGACGCGGGCGGAGGACCGCCTGCTCGAGGAAGACGGTGGGGTCGCCGAACGCCGTGTCCGCCTCGCGCATCGCCGCGGAGAGGGCATCCGGAAGATCAGCCTTGGCATCCACGCGGCGCATGCCGCGGCCGCCGCCGCCGGCAACAGCCTTGACGAAGATGGGGAACCCGATCTTCTCTGCCTCAGCGAGGAGGAACTCCGTGTCCGACGACGGCTCACAGGAGCGCAGAGTGGGGATGCCCGCCTTGCGTGCCGCGTCGATCGCATGGACCTTGTGGCCGGCCAGCTCCAGGATGTCTGCGGAGGGGCCGATGAACTTGATCCCGTTCTCCGCCGCGGCCCGCGCCAGGTCTGGGTTCTCCGAGAGGAACCCGTATCCGGGGTAGATCGCATCGCATCCGGATTCTTTGGCGACCCTGATGATCTCGTTCACATCGAGGTAGGCCCGGACAGGATGACCCTTCTCTCCGATCTGGTAGGCCTCGTCAGCCTTCTGCCGGTGGATGGAGTTGCGGTCCTCATAGGGGAAGACGGCTACCGTCTTGGCACCGAGTTCGAAGGCCGCACGAAACGCGCGGATGGCGATTTCGCCGCGGTTCGCGACCAAAATCTTCGAGAACATGTTGCTCCTAGCTCGCAAGGTCATTCCGGGGAGCACTCAACACTGAGTGGTCAGGCTCATACTCTCAGATTTTCAGGGGTTCTGGATACGCAATCGCCCTGTGGGCCACTTATGATAGATGACGGGTGTCCCTGCGAGGGCCCTTCCTGAGCATGAACATCGGAGTAATCAGCGTGCAAATTGTCAGCATCAGCAGTCTCAAAGGCGGGGTAGGCAAGACCTCTGTGACGTCTGGGCTTGTTTCAGCAGCGCTCTCAGCGGGTCTGCGCACTCTGGTCATTGATCTTGACCCCCACGCAGATCTCTCGACCGCCATGGGGCTGCCGAGCACCCGTGAGCACTCCATCGGAGACCTGCTCAAGAGGCCTCGACGCATCGATCTCCAGGACCACGTCCGCGTGGCCCCCTGGGTGGGTATCGCCGCCAAGAATGACTCCTCCGGGGAGCGACGGGTTCTTGACATCATCGGTGGCAGCGCCACGACCGGCCTGTATGACCGCCCCGATCTCTCCACCCGGGATATCCGCCGCCTCGAGACCCTCCTGGCTCGCACCACCGAGTACGACATGGTCTTCATCGACTGCCCTCCCTCTTTCTCTGGGCTCACCCGCATGGCGTGGGCCACGAGCGACGACGTCGTCCTCGTCGCGGAGCCCGGCCTGTTCTCCGTGGCCGGCACGGAGCGCACCCTGCGGGCCCTGCGGATGTTCTCTGCTGCCTTCGCCCCGCACATCATGACCGGCTATGTGGTGGCCAACCGCGTCCGCGCAGACTTCCCGGAGCACTCCTACCGCGTGGACGAGATGCGGCAGATGTTCGGCGACGTTCTCCTGGAGCCGATCCTCCCCGAGTACTACGAGTGGCAGCAGGTCCAGGGTGCCGCCTACCCGATTCACTACTGGCCCACGGCAGAGGCGCGTGCCGCAGCAGCCCGATTTGACGAGCTTCTGGGAAAGATCCAGCACTCCCCGAAGACTCCCCCGGCGGCCTGAGGGCGCTGCCAGCCACAAAGCTCCGGCAGACAGAACAACGGACTCTCCTCCATGAGGAGCAGTCCGTTTCCTGTGTGACGGTCAGATGACGGCGGCGGCGTCTACGAGATCTTGCGCAGCTGCCTGCGCAGAGCCAGCTCGTTGTCCTCGGCCGCAGAGCGCGAGGCTTCTGCGGGCTCGGAGGGAAGCTCGGCAAGGGTGCCCTCCACCTCGCGCCAGACGCGACCGACGGCGATCCCGAAAACGCCCTGTCCCCCCTGGACAAGGTCCACGACCTCATCAGGAGAGGTGCACTCGTAGACCGAGGCTCCGTCGCTCATGAGGGTGATCTGGGCAAGGTCCTGGACCCCGCGCTCGCGAAGGTGCTCCACGGCGGAGCGAATCTGCTGGAGGGAGACCCCTGTGTCCAGGAGTCGCTTGACCACCTTGAGCACGAGAATGTCGCGGAAGCTGTAGAGGCGCTGGGTCCCGGAGCCGTGAGCCGGTCGAACAGCCGGCTCCACGAGGCCCGTCCGCGCCCAGTAGTCCAGCTGGCGGTAGGTGATGCCAGCAACCTTGCAGGCCGTGGGGCCCCGGTAGCCGGCGCTTTCGTCCAGCGTGCTCACGTCGTCGCTGAAGAGAACGCCTTGGGAGCCGTGGGGCACGGGAGCACCTGGCTGCGGCGCGGTGTGGCCTGGCTGGGTCACGGGATCCTCCTCAGGGACGGACAATGCCCCCATGGGGGCACGAGACGATGGCATGCATCTTGGAAGATAAGAATGTCATTGATTGAACGCGACGTGCGGGCATTTCATATCCCGGCGTGTCGGACATCAATGTGCTATAGGCGACCGCCCCCCTGAGGGGAGAGAGTCAGGGGCGTCTGTCCAGCAGGTCCAGATGCGAGCGGAGGAGCGACTTGTTGAGCTGAACGAAGATCTCCCCCAGCTCCCGGGCCATCTCCATGCGGCGAGCCTGGGTGTCTCCGTCGCGGCGGGCGGCAGTGGGAGCGAGCGCGCGCTCCACGAGCTCCATCTGGCGGTCAGCGGCGGCTTTGAGCATCCGAGCGTACCGCGCATCCAGGCCATAGCGGGCCAGCTGCATGCACTGGCTCACGATCTCCACGTCCGTGTCCGTGAATCCGCGCTGCTTGCGCTCGATGAGACCGTAGGACATGAGCTCCTGAAGGCTTCGCTCTGTGGCACCGGTGACCTTTGCCAGCTCGGACAGCTTGAGAAGCCGGCCCGTGGCCTGGGAGGAGTCCGCGACCAGGCGAGGGGCCACGTGAACGGTGACGGGAAGCTCTTCCGGGCGGTCGCCGCGGTCGATCGCGTCCAGGTAGTCCTTGATGACCTTGAGTGGAAGATACTGATCCCTCTGCAGAGCCAGAATGAAGCGCAGACGCTCCACATCGGCGGGGGTGTACTTGCGATACCCGGCCGGCGTGCGCTGGGGGGTGATGAGCCCCTTGTCTTCGAGGAAGCGGATCTTGGAGGCGCTGACCTGGGGAAACTCGGATCCGAGTGCCGCCAGCACCTCGCCGATGTTGAGCACACCAGCGCGCGGGGCATGAACGGCACCAGCCTGTCCCTGGCGTCCCTTCGGTGCACTGCTCATGCCTGTCCTCCCGGCGATCACGTTCTGTGTGAGTTCACACGCTTCCTACAGTATCCCCCAGCTCAGACGGAGGGGGAAGCCAGGAAGGTCAGGCGGAACTTGCCGATCTGGATTTCCATTCCGTTCTTCAGGGCCAGGGAGTCCACACGGTCCTGGTTGACATAGGTGCCGTTGAGGCTGCCCATGTCGTGGAGCGTGAAGCTGGTGCCCTCGCGGCGGAACTCCACGTGACGGCGCGACACGGTCACATCATCAAGGAGGATCCCCGCCTCGGGGTGGCGCCCCACGGTGGTCACATCCTGGTCCAGGAGAAAGCGAGAACCGGCGTTCGCACCGCTGAAGGCCACCAGCAGCGCGGAGTCAGAGGGAAGGGCTGCCACTGCGGCCCGCTCCTCCTCGGTGAGGGGGCGCGGGGCAGACTCGATGAGGGGAACGGGGATCGTGATCGTCGTCGTCTCCAGAGAAGGCTCGGCAATTCTGCCAGCTTCAAAGTTCGCGGTCATCGCGTGCACACCCTTTTCATAGTCATCGGCCGTTGCCGAATCGTGATCTTGTGGCAATTCTAGCGGGAGGAGACAGTGGGGAGAAACACCCCCCACATCGTGCTCTCGGCAGGGAGTTTTGCCCTGTGGATGCCGCAAACTGGAGATATGTCAATCCCCTCATCAGACCATCACTCCGCCCCCGACCGCTCTGCAGACTCTGCTCCCCGTCCTGCACGCCGCAAGAACTGGGGAGCACTGATTCTCCTCGCCGTCGTGCTCATCGCGCTGCTCATCGCAGCGTTCTTCATCCTCTCCGCGGTGATCCCCGTGCAGTGGGCGCACTTCGTCGGCGGTCATGTCCAGGGCCGCGTCGCGACGGGCAGCTGGTACGGCTTCCTGGCCGGCCTCACCCTCACGTGGCTGTCGCTGACCATCGCGTGGCAGGCCCGCCGCCGCATGAGCTGGGCCTGGCGTCTTGTGCTCATCGTGCTCGCGCTGCTCGTCTCAGTGCCCAACCTGCTCACGGCGGCTGTCGCCTTCGGCACCACTGAGGCAGTCCACGCCGCCCAGCGCATCATCGCTGTGGACGCGACGTTCTTCCCGAGTGCGACCGGGTGGGGAGCCGCTGCAGCGGGCGTGCTCTTCGTCGTCGGAGCCATCACGGGCATCATGTTCCGCTCCCGCGGCCGAAAGCTCAAGGAGCTCAAGAAGAGCCAGGCCGAGGCCCGCTCCACGAGCTCTGCTCTCTAAGACGCACGCCAGCTGACGACGCCGGGCCCCTGCAACGGGACCCGGCGTCGTTCTGTCTGAGCAGCTCTGGACGATCGCGCCGCACTCAGGCCTTTGTGATGGCCTCGCTCAGATGGACGAACGTGAAGCCCTGCGCTGCAAGGCTCGGGAGAGCCGCGGCGTATCCGGCGGCGGTTCCGGAGAGCGGCTGGTTGAAATGGCTGATGACGATATCACCGGAGACAGCGGTGCTCAGGGCAGCAGCCACGCCAGCAGGCGGGTACGTGGCCCCGCCGTCGCCGTTCACGGAATACGAGACGAGCGGCGTGCCAAGCCGCGCTGCGATTGCGGCGCCGATCTCGTCTGAAAAGGCTGTCCCCGGGCGCATGAAGGCCGGCTTGATGCCCTGCTGCCGGAGATAGAGGGTGTTGTCCGCGATCTCGTGCCAGATCTCCTCAGTGCTCTGCGTGCTGGGGATCCCCCAGGCAGAGCGCGGCGTCACGGACAGCGGCACATGGGCATGTCCGTGATTGGCAATCTCGAAGAGAGGGTCTGATGCCAGCTGCCTGAGAAGATCCGGATGCGCCGTGGCCCAGCGCAGATTGATGAAGAGCGTGGCCTTCACGCGCTCGCGCCGGAGAAGGGAGATGAGCTGGGCGTCGTAGCCGAGGGCAGTGCCCCCGCAGGCGTCAAAGGTCAGAGCGAGCTGCTTGGACCCCGGCGCGGGGGTGAAGCGGGAGTGGACCCCAGGGGCGTGCTCCCCCCAGTAGACCGGGGTTCTGCCCTTGAACTCGGAGACCACCGATTCCACGGAGGGGAGGCTCTTCCCGCCAGGCTGATGGACGCTTGGCGCAGAGGAGCTCGAGGGGCTCGGAGAAGTGGCGCTGGGGGCGGAGGAGCTGAGACCATGCGATGCGGGCGCGCTGGAGGCAGAGGACGCCTCGGAGGCCTGATCGACAGGGGCCTGGCGGGTGAGGACGTATCCCACACCGCCCAGTGCCGTGAGCCCCGCGCCGGCAAGCACCGCTCGCCGTTTCATAGCGGACTGCCCGCCGTCCTTCACTGTCCTGCTGCTCATGTGTCTCCTGTCCCCCCTCACACGACTTTCCGCCGCCCCGAATGGCTCCTTCCATTCTGAGGGATGACGCTGTGATCTTCCTCAGTGTGACGCATCGTGAAGGCGAGGGATCATCTCAACACGTGATCACGGCTGAGGCCGGTGAGAGCACCAGCCGGGGAGAACCGCGGGGGAATCCCAGTGTGGGCGTGAAAAAGCGAAGAACCCTGACGCATTCTCTGCGACAGGGTTCTTCAGGGATGTGCTTGATCAGCAGATCAAGCGTCTGCGGTCGGGCTGACAGGATTTGAACCTGCGACCCCGTGACCCCCAGTCACGTGCGCTACCAAACTGCGCCACAGCCCGATGCTGCTCTGCGCCGAGTTCGTCAGGATTGACTCCCGAAAACACTGCGATCCGAGCAACTCATCCAGAATACCGCAGACAGGCCCACAAGGCGAACTGAGCGTGCTCGGTGTCGTGTGGACCGGTCTGCGTTGCCCCTTCCCCTCAGACGCCAGGGAACATCGGGCTGCCCGGATTGCCCGGATTGGCCGGGTGATGAGGGCTGCTGGCACTGTGCGATCCGCCGCCACGGTTCCGCGTCTCCACAAGGCCCTGGGGCACGGGGTTGGGCACGAACGTGATCCCCAGCCGATGAGCCTCCTGCTGACGGGAGAGCTCGTGCGCCTGCCACTGGGCCACGGTGATCCGCCCCCGCTCGCGCACCATCCCGGTGATCGCCAGAATGACCATGACGACGACGGCGAGGGCCACCAGAAGGAAGACGACGGGAAAGACGGAGAAGAGGACGTCGAACGGGCTTGCCGCTGTCGGATTGAGCATAAGCACACACTAGAGGCTGCTCGGCTGAAGAAGCCAGGGGTGTGAGAAGCCCTCGGTCACTCGAGAAGACAACGGCGGCAGCCCCGGAGTCCCGGAGCTGCCGCCGCGTGTGCCTGTCGGATCAGGTGCGCTTGCGCTTCTCGCGGACGCGCATGGCCACCTCGATGGGCGTGCCGTCGAACCCGAACGTCTCGCGCAGGCGACGGGTGATGAAGCGACGGTAACCCGGGTCGAGGAATCCGGAGGTGAAGAGCACGAACTTCGGCGGCCGCGAGCTGGCCTGGGTGCCGAAGAGGATGCGGGGCTGCTTGCCTCCGCGCACCGGGTGGGGGTGGGCGGCCACGAGCTCGCCGAGGAAGGCGTTGAGGCGGGAGGTCGAGATGCGGGTCTCCCATCCCTTCAGCGCGCGGTCCAGCGCAGGGACGAGCTTGTCCTTGTGCCAGCCGGTGGCTGCGGAGAGGTTCACGCGCGGAGCCCAGGCCACGTGGGCCAGGTCCTTCTCGATCTCGCGCTCAAGGTAGCGACGGCGGTCCTCGTCGAGGAGGTCCCACTTGTTGAAGGCCAGGACGATCGCGCGGCCCGACTCGATCGCCATCTGCAGAATGCGGATGTCCTGCTCAGAGAGCACCTCGTCCACCGCGATGAGCACCACGGCCACCTCGGAGCGGTCCAGCGCGGTCTGGGTGCGCAGCGACGCGTAGAAGTCAGCGCCGTGCTGCATGTGCACACGGCGTCGGATGCCCGCGGTGTCCACGAAGCGCCACTGGCGCCCGCCGAGCTCCACGAGCTCGTCCACCGGGTCGCGCGTGGTTCCGGCCAGGGGGTCGACGACGACGCGCTCCTGCCCGGCCAGCTTGTTCAGCAGCGAGGACTTGCCCACATTCGGGCGGCCGATGAGGGCAACGCGCCGGGGGCCGCCGCGCTCCTGGGCTCCGCCGAACTGGCTCGTCTCGGGAAGCACCCTCATGACGGCGTCCAGCATGTCAGCCGCACCGCGTCCGTGCACAGCGGAGACGCAGTGCGGCTCGCCGAAGCCGAGGCCCCAGAGGGCGGAGGCCTCCGCCTCGAGCAGCTCGGAGTCCACCTTGTTCGCCACGAGCACCACGGGGCGCTTCTTGCGGCGCAGCATCTTCACGACGGCCTCGTCCGTGGCCGTGGCGCCGACCGTGGCGTCCACGACGAAGAGCACCACGTCAGCGACGTCCACGGCCATCTCGGCCTGGGCGGCCACGGAGGCGTGGATGCCGCGGGCGTCGTGCTCCCAGCCGCCGGTGTCCACGATCATGAACTCGCGGCCCATCCACTCGGCGCGGTAGGAGACGCGGTCCCGGGTCACGCCGGGAACGTCCTCCACCACGGCCTCGCGACGCCCGAGAATGCGGTTGACGAGTGTGGACTTGCCCACGTTCGGCCGCCCCACGATCGCGAGCACGGGCAGGGGGGCCTCGTCCTCCTCCTCGAAGTCCTCGTCAAGATCGCGGGAGAGGAGGAACTGGTCCTCTTCCTCGAGCTCGTAGTCGTCGAGTCCCTGGCGCAGCGAATGTGCGCGCGCCTCGGCTTCCTCGTCGTCAATCGCCGCGAGGCGCTCGACGAGGTCGTCTGCCTCGGTGGGCTCGTATTCATCGCCAGTGTGATCAGCCATGGTGTCCTTAACCTGTAGAAAAATCGTGTGCGAAGGGGGCCTGAGAAGGCGCCCGGAAAAGTATGGGGCTCGTGCGAGCCTGCCCGCTGTTCACACGCTCTGAGAGCGCTGCCCGGAGGTCCTCCGCAACTCGTTTCATTGTGTCACGGCCGGTTTCTCCGGGGCAGCGGGCGCGGGCCTAGCGGGTGCGGCTCGCCTGAGCCTGCTCGACGAGGGTGAGCAGGGCCTGAACGGTCTGCTCGAAGTCCAGATCACTGGAATCCAGCGTGATGACGCCGTCGGCGGCCGTCGTGAAGTTCACGAGGGCGGAGTCCTTGGCGTCCCTCACGACGACCTGGGCGGCGAGCTGCTCGGCGGTCTGGCTCTCCCCCAGCTGCAGCCCGCGGCGGCGCAGGCGCGCCTCCTCCGAGGCGGTCAGGAGGATGCGGGCGTCGGCGTCGGGCGCCACGACCGTGGTGATGTCGCGGCCCTCGGCGACGATCCGCACATGCTCAGCGATGATCCCCCGCTGGCGGGCCACGAGGTTCTCGCGCGCGGCCGCAGTCGTGGACACGGCGGAGACCCGCTCGGAGACGAAGGGCTCCCGAATGCGCTGGGTCACGTCCTCGCCGTCCGCGGTGACTGTCTGGGGCTCGTTCGGGTCCGTGCTGATGGTGATCTCCGCAGCGGCGACGGCGGCAGCGATGGCCTCCTTGTCCTCAAGGTCCACCCCCCGGTTGAGGCAGCTGAGGGTCACGGCGCGATACATGGCGCCGGTGTCCAGGTAGGCGGCGTTCAGGCGGCGGGCGGCCTCGCGGGACACGCTCGACTTGCCGGAGCCCGAGGGGCCGTCGATGGCCACGACCAAAGCGGTGGTGTTCATGATGTGAATCCTTTAAGAAACGTAGTATGCGTTGAGGCCGCGGGCCCGAAGCTCGTCGGCGGTGGACTGGCCCACGTGCGAGAGAACCGAGAGCTCCACCGCGCCCACTTCCCTGCCGGCGGCGTGCTCCATGCGGACGTCCTCGACGTTGACGCCCAAATCGGCCATGATCGCGAAGAGCGACCCCAGCTGACCGGGACGGTCGTCGAGGAGCACCACCACATGGGCGAAATGCTGCGGGGCCGCCCCGTGCTTCCCCGGCACCCGCGCCCGGCCGGCGTTGCCGCCGTCGAGCATGCGCGCGAGGGTCAGCCGCGCACCCGGAGCGCTGGGGTCCTCCAGAGCGCTGAGGACCGAGGACAGCTCCTCGTGGAGCTCCCCCAGCACCCGGCGCACCGGTTCGGCATTGCCCCCGAGGATCTGAACCCACAGGTGCGGGTCGCTCTCGGCGATGCGGGTCGTGTCCTTCAGCCCGTTGCCGGCCAGGCGCAGAGCGGACTCGCTCGCATCGGTCAGCCGAGCCGCCACAAGCGACGCGGCCACTTGAGGCAGGTGGGAGATGAGGGCCACGGCGTCGTCGTGCTCCTCAGGGGACAGACGCACCACGGTTCCGCCGAGCCGAGAGGCGAGGTCCTCCACCGCGGCGGTCGCCTCCGCGCTCTCGGACGAGCAGACGATCCAGG
>JAGLBH010000042.1:10624-10983 GCA_018260285.1 Arthrobacter sp.
AAGAGCTCTGCCCGGGCAGCGACAGGACCCGACCGCTCGCGCCCCGCCATCGGGTGGCCCGGAACAAAGCGGTGCAGGTCCTCTGGCGTCAGCGAGGGACTCGCGCTCGCGCGCTCCCGCACGGCCCTCACCACGGCGGACTTGATGCTCGCCACATCCGTGACCACGGCGCTCGGGAACTCCTCGAGTGCCGCGACCACAGCCTTCGCGGTCGCCTCGGGCGGCGTCGCCACGACGACGACGTCCGCCCGGTGCTTCGCGACGATCTCCGCGAGATCCCGGCTCGTGCCGACGACGGGCACCCCTGCCACGCGGAGGTACTTCTTGTGGGGGTCGTCGTCGACGATGCCGACGACCTG
>JAGLBH010000043.1 GCA_018260285.1 Arthrobacter sp.
GACGAAGAACTGGGCCATGCGCGGCATCGTCGCGTGGGCCATCGGCCCGACGATCTCCGGGCGGCGAGGGACCTCGCGCCATCCGAGGACGTCAAGGCCCTCGGCCGCAGCCAGGGACTCGAGGCCCTCGCGGGCAGCGGCCTCGTCGGCGTCGTCATCCGGGAGGAACGCGATGCCGACGGCGTAGTGACCCGGCTCGGGAAGGGGGAAGTCGAGCACCTCGCGGAAGAAGGCGTCCGGGATCTGGGTGAGCAGGCCTGCGCCGTCGCCCGTGCCGGCATCGGCGCCGACAGCGCCTCGGTGCTCAAGCGCGCGGAGTGCGGTGAGAGCATGGCGGACGATGCCGTGGGTGGCCTCCTGGCGCAGCGTGGCCACGACAGCCAGTCCGCAGGCGTCCTTCTCGTGCGCAGGATCGTAGAGCCCCTGGGCCTGGGGAATGCTGGCATACGCATCGAATGGGTTCTTCACCACATCGTCCTTCCTCCGGGGAGCGCAGAGCTGCCCCGGACTTTGCAATCGCGAGGGCAGCACTGGCCTCGAAAGACAGACGGCTTCAGTCAAAAGCGAAGCGCCAGCGAATGAGACCTAGGACTCATTCACTGGCGCCAGCTTAGCAACAGTTCACATCTCGGAAACCGGGGGTCCGTTATTTGGACGACAGGTGGGCCTTGCCCGCCGCTTCCTTCTCCCGGGAACGCTCGTTGTCGAGGTCATCTCCGCTCAGGAGAGCGCCACTCGTGCGTGCGCGCTCCAGATCGGAGAACGGCGAGAAGTCCGCGTCCGGTCCCCCGGCGTCACCGGTGCTCGACTCGTCGCGGGGGCCGTTTCTCGTGGCCCGCCGAGTGACGATGAAGCAGACCAGTCCCAGGAGGAAGAGGAAGAGAGCGGCCCAGGAGTTGATCCTGTCTGTCACGCCGAAGAACGTCAGCTCCACCGCCGGGTCGGTCCGCATGTGCTCGATCGCGTAACGGCCTGTGTTGTAGACCATGACGTAGAGCCAGAAGGCGCTTCCCCCGCGCAGACGCAGGCGGCGATCCAGCCAGAGGATGAAGAGGGCCCCGCAGAGGTTCCAGATCATCTCGTAGAGGAAAGTCGGGTGGAAGAGCGTGTCGGACGGCAGGTTCGCGGGGAAATTCGGGTTCGCAGGGCTGATTTCCAGACCCCACGGGAGGGTCGTGGGCCCGCCGAAGAGCTCCTGGTTGAACCAGTTGCCCCACCGCCCCATCGCCTGGGCGATGAGAATGCCCGGAGCTGCGGCGTCCATGAAGGCCGTCATGCGGACGCCCGCCCTGCGGCAGCCGATCCACGCCCCCACCGCGCCGAGCGTGATGGCGCCCATGATCGCCAGGCCGCCCTCCCAGATGTAGAAGGCGTGGGCGATGTCCTTGCCCGGGCCGAAGTAGTCCGGCCAGTGGGAGAGCACGTGATAGATGCGCCCGCCGGCGATGCCGAAGGGCACGCACCACATGCCGATGTCCCACACCACGTCCGGGTTGACGCCCCGGCGGGACAACCGCTTCGAGGTGAGCCACAGGGCCACGACGATGCCCGCGAGAATGCAGAGCGCGTAGAAGTGGATCGTGAGCGGGCCGATGTCAAACGAGTTGACGCTCGGCGAGGGAATGGAGCCGAGGGGCGACCAGGTCTCAGGGGTCAGCACAGAGATCATGACGTGCGGCCGAGCTCCTGTGCAAGAGCGGCGACGGCGTCGACTCCCCCGTCCTTGAGGGCCTTGACGATGGCGGTGCCGACGATCGCTCCGTCGGCGTAGGCCCCGATCTCCTGGACATGCCCGGCGTTCGAGATGCCGAGGCCCACGCAGACGCGCTCCGCCCCGGCCTCGCGGGCGCGCTCGACGACGGACTGCGCCGCGTCGGAGACGTCCGTGCGAGCGCCCGTGACTCCCATGATCGAGACCGCGTAGACGAAGCCGGTCGTCGCCTTGACGGTCATCGCCATGCGCTCGCTCGTGGAGGACGGCGCCACGAGGAATACGCGCTCAAGCCCGAGCTCCTCGCTCACCTCGATCCACTCGCCCGCCTCGTCCGGAATGAGGTCCGGCGTGATGATCCCGCAGCCGCCCGCAGCGGCGAGCTGCTCTGCGAACTCGCGGACGCCCATCTGGAGCACGGGGTTCCAGTAGGTCATGACGAGCACGGCGGCGTCGGTCTTCTCGGTGATCGCGCGGACGACGTCGAACACCTCGCGCACCCGGAAGCCGTTGGCCAGCGCTTCAACGGTGGCCTCCTGAATGACGGGGCCGTCCATGACCGGGTCAGAGTAGGGGATGCCGATCTCGAGGATGTCCGCCCCGTTCTCGGCCAGGGCGATGCCCGCCTGGATGCTTGTGGCGACGTCGGGGAACCCCGCCGGGAGGTATGCCACGAGGGCGGTGCGTCCCTGGGCCTTGGCCTGGTCGATCTTCTGGGCTGCGGTCACGCGACCCGTGCTCGTCTGGCTCATGCCTGCTCTCCTTCGTTCATCGTCAGGCCTGCATCGCCTTCAGCGTGGTCGGGGTCCTCCGGGGTGGTGCTTCCCGTCTCGTCCTGCGCGATCTGGCCCTTCTCGTCGAGAATGCCGAAGTACTCGCCCGCCGTGTGCACGTCCTTGTCCCCTCGTCCCGAGAGGTTGACGACGACGACGCGGGTTGACGGGTCTTCGCTCTCGGCCGCCAGGCGCTGGCCCACCTTGATGGCTCCGGCCAGCGCGTGGGCGGACTCGATGGCGGGAATGATGCCCTCGGTGCGGCAGAGGAGTGAGAAGGCCTCCATGGCCTCCGTGTCCGTGATCGGCTCGTACTTCACGCGGCCGATCGCGGCCAGGTAGGAGTGCTCGGGACCCACGCCCGGGTAGTCGAGACCTGCTGAGATCGAGTGGGACTCGATCGTCTGGCCGTCCTCGTCCTGCATGAGGAAGGAGCGCGCCCCGTGGAGAACGCCCGGGCGGCCCAGGGTGATCGTCGCAGCGTGCCGCCCCGTCTCGATGCCGTCGCCGCCGGCCTCAAAGCCGTAGAGCTCCACCGACTCGTCGTCGAGGAACCCGTGGAAGATGCCGATCGCGTTGGAGCCGCCGCCGATGCACGCGGTGACGGCGTCGGGAAGACGTCCCGTCTGGGCGAGGATCTGCTCGCGCGTCTCCTCGCCGATGACCTCGTGGAAGTAGCGGACCATCGCCGGGAAGGGGTGTGCGCCGGCTGCGGTTCCGAGGACGTAGTGGGTCGTGTCCACGTTGGCCACCCAGTCGCGCAGCGCCTCGTTGATCGCGTCCTTGAGGGTCTGAGACCCCACGGACACTGGGACGACCGTCGCGCCCAGCAGCTGCATGCGGGCCACATTGAGAGCCTGGCGGCGCGTGTCCTCCGCGCCCATGTAGACGATGCACTCGAGTCCGAGGAGGGCAGCCGCCGTCGCCGTCGCCACGCCGTGCTGGCCCGCTCCGGTTTCCGCGATGAGGCGGGTCTTGCCCATGCGCTGGGCGAGCAGAGCCTGGCCAAGCACGTTGTTGATCTTGTGGGAGCCCGTGTGGTTGAGGTCCTCGCGCTTGAGGAACACGCGCACACCGCCCGCATGCTCGGAGAAGCGCTTGGCCTCGGTGAGCAGGGACGGGCGCCCGGAGTAGTCGCGGTTGAGCCGGCTGATCTCCTCGACGAACTCAGGGTCCGCCTTGGCCTTCTCGAAGGTGTCCGTCAGCTCGTCCAGGGCGGCAATGAGAGACTCCGGCATCCAGCGCCCGCCGAACTCGCCGAAGTAGGGGCCCGGAGCCTGGCGGAGGGATCCGGCGGGCTGCTGTGCGGCCGAATCGGTGGGTGTCTTGTCCATTGATGCTCCTAGAAGAGTCTGAAAACGAGTGGAGGGCTGACGGGAGGCGTCAGGCAGCCGTCACGGGGACTGAGGTGAAGGAGGCGACTGTCCCGGCGGGGTCGCGGTCCTTGACGAGCGCCTCCCCGACGAGCACTGCGTGCGCGCCGTGAGCGGCGTACTCCTGGACGTCTGCCAGTGAGGAGACGCCGGACTCGGCCACGCGGAGAACGCCCTGAGGAAGGTGGGCGGAAAGGCGGGAGAAGTTCGCGTTGTCCACCTCGAGGGTCTTGAGGTTGCGCACGTTGACGCCCACGATGCGGGCATCAAGCTGAGCGGCCCGCTCAATCTCCTCGACGGTGTGGGTCTCGACGAGCGCCTGCATTCCGAGCTCGCGCGTGAGCTGGAGGAAGTCCCGCAGCTCATGGTCGTCGAGCGCGGCGACGATGAGCAGCACGAGGTCTGCCCCATGGGCGCGCGCCTCGTAGAACTGGTACTCGTCCACCATGAAGTCCTTGCGGAGCACGGGGATCGTCACGGCAGTGCGCACGGCGTCGAGATCCGCGAGGGAGCCGCCGAACCGCCGCTGCTCCGTGAGCACCGAGATGACGCTCGCGCCGCCCGCCTGATAGGCGGCGGCAAGCTCAGCGGGCTCGGGGATGTCTGCAAGGGCCCCCTTGGAGGGGGACTTCCGCTTGACCTCGGCGATGACGTGCATCTGCTCAGGTCCCCGGCTCGTCAGCGCGTCATAGGCGCTGAGGGCTGGTGCCTGCTCTGCCGCACGGCGGCGCATCTCGTCCAGGGAGATCAAAGAACGGCGCCCGGAGAGATCCTCGCGAACGCCGTCGATGATGGAGCTGAGAACGCTCATTCAGTGGCCGCGCGACGGGCCGAGCTTGGAGCCGTTGACCCCGTAGCCGGCCTTCTTCATGACGTATCCGACGCCCAGTCCGAGGAACATCACGGCGATGCCGGCCCAGAAGAGAACAGGGCTGGCAAGGCAGAAGGCGACGGAGGAGACGGCGGCGCCGAGGATCATCACGAGCACGGCAGACCAGGCTGCAGGGCTGTTTCCGTGACCGACAGGCTCAGCGTGGATATTGTGGCTCATTTTGTCCTTTCGAGGAGTTTCTTCTCTTCATTGTGCCATTTTCTAGGCAGTGGGGTCGTCACCGCGGGTCAAGTCATCCCAGTCGTCAATCGACGTGGCCTGACGGGTGTTGATCGTCGACCGACCCTTCGACCGGTTGTACTCGTCCCGGCGGCGTCGCTCAGAGTCCTGGGCCGCGCCCTGGCCCTGGCCCTCGTACTTGGCTGTGGTCACCCAGGTCCGGCTGCGAACGACGGCGTAGAGCCCGAGGAGGCAGCCGAGCGCCGCAGTCACGGCGCAGACCCACGGCCAGAAGGTGGCGTGGGACTGGGCGCCCACTGCATGGCCGGAGAGTCCGATCTTCTCGGCGATCGTCGTGGCTGCGGCTGCTCCCGGCTGGAGCGCCGCAGAGACGCTCAGGCCGGAGACGGCTGCCATCGCCGCGACGACAATGCCGAGGCAGATGTACCGGCCCACGCGCTTGGCGATCCCCGCAGCGATAGCGGCAGCGGCAGCCACGACCCCCAGGGCCGTGACGCCCTGAGACGCGCTCGTGCCGGGCACAGAGAGCAGCTCCTGCTGAACTCCGGAATCCGGCAGGGTCACGGAGACCCACTCCTGGGTGGCCAGGACGAGGCACACGGCAGCGAACAGGGCGAGAAGAATGATGGTGCGGCCCTTGGTCACGGTCGCGTCCCTTCGGTTGTGGGAAGATCCCGGTCTGTAAAGCAGGTGGGCGCTCCCGTGTGGCAGGCCGCCCCGACCTGGTCCGCCTGGATGAGGAGGGCGTCGCCGTCGCAGTCGAGCGACACGGACTTGACCCACTGGCTGTGGCCGGAGGTGTCACCCTTTCGCCAGTACTCCTGCCGAGAGCGGGAGTAGAAGGTCACCCGGCCCGTCGAGAGCGTTCGGCGCAGGGCCTCGTCGTCCATCCAGCCGAGCATGAGCACCTCGCGGGTGTCGTGCTGCTGAACGATCGCGGCGACGAGCCCTGCAGAATCGCGTTTGAGTCGTGCGGCGATCTCCGGATCGAGCATCGGGGCTCCTCCTGTGTCGGCGCTCCCGCCGACGGTGCCGTCATGCGCGCTCATGAGCGGTCCTGCCCCGGGGAGAAGAGCGATGACCTGGGCACTCGAACCGGCAGGCCTGCTCCCGCGAGAGCGCTCTTGACCTGCTGGACCATGTCATCCGGGCCGAAGTGGAAGACGCTCGCAGCCAGCACGGCGTCTGCTCCGGCGAGCACTGCCGCCGGGAAATGGGAGGCCTCCCCCGCGCCGCCGGACGCAATGAGGGGAACGGAGACAGCACTGCGGACCGCAGAGATCATCTCTGTGTCGAAGCCGCTCTTCGTGCCGTCAGCGTCGATCGAGTTGAGGAGAATCTCCCCGATGCCCCGCTCCTCGGCCTCACGGGCCCAGTCAAGGACGTCAATCCCCGTGCCCTCGCGCCCGCCCTTGACGGTCACCTCGTAGCCGGAGGACGTCGCCTCCGACCGGCGGGCGTCCAGGGACAGCGTGAGCACCTGGCTGCCGAACCGGTCAGCGATCTCGTTGATCACCTCGGGGCGAACCACGGCGGCCGTGTTGATCGAGGCCTTGTCCGCTCCCTCCCGAAGCAGGCGGTCGACGTCGTCCGCTGTGCGCACCCCGCCGCCCACGGTGAGCGGAATGAAGATCTCCCCCGCTGCACGGTTGACGACGTCGAACATCGTGGCCCGGTTCTCGGTAGAGGCGGTGACGTCGAGGAACGTCACCTCGTCGACGCCGAGGCGGCCGTAGCGGGCCGCGAGCTCGACGGGATCGCCCGCGTCGCGCAGGTTCTCGAAGTTGACGCCCTTGACCACGCGGCCGTCCGCCACGTCGAGGCAGGCGATGACGCGCACGGCGACGCCGGACGGCTGCTCGCCCGAGACGGTGGCGGTACTCTGCTCAGTCATGGCTCTCCTAGATCCGGCAGGCGTGGATGCGGGTCACGATAATGGCCCGCGCCCCGATGGCATAGAGCTGGTCCATGATCCGGTTGGTCTCCGACTGGGGAACCATGGAGCGCACAGCCGCCCAGGAGGAATCCTGCAGGGGCGCGACGGTGGGCGACTCGAGGCCGGGGGTCAGGCGCGTGGCCTCTTCGAGATGCTCGACCCGGACGTCGTAGTCCATCATGACGTACTGCTGGGCCACGAGGACGCCCTGGAGCCGGCGGAGGAGCACGTCAATCTGCTCCTGGTTCTCGGGCTCGCGGCGGCCGATGACGATCGCCTCCGAGTCGAGAATGGGCTCGCCGAAGACCTCCATGCCCGCGGCGCGGAGGGTGTTGCCGGTCTCCACGACGTCCGCGATCGCGTCGGCCACGCCGAGCTTGATGGCCGACTCCACGGCGCCGTCCAGTCGCACCACGCTGGCCGTGATCCCCTGCTCGGCGAGGTAGCCCTTGAGCAGGTGGTCGAAGCTCGTGGCGATGCGCTTACCCTCGAGCTGGCCGATCTCCGTGAACGCCCCTGCCGGCGCCGCGAAGCGGAAGCGGGCACGGCCGAAGCCGAGGGGCAGGATCTCCCGCGCGTCGGCGTCAGCGTCGGCGAAGAGGTCCCGACCCGTGATGCCGAGGTCCAGCGTCCCCTGGCCCACGTACACGGCGATGTCGCGGGGCCGCAGGAAGAAGAACTCGATGTCGTTGTCCGGGTCATGGAGAACCAGCTCGCGGCGATCGCGGCGCTGACGGTAGCCAGCCTCCTGGAGCATCGCTGAAGCGGTCTCGGACAATGCGCCCTTGTTGGGCACGGCTACACGGAGCATGGACTTCTTTCGCTGGTGGATGAGAGAGGAATCAGAGATAGGCGTAGACGTCGTCGAGCGTCTTGCCCTTGGCCAGGATCATGCACTGCAGGTGGTACAGAAGCTGCGAGGCCTCCTCGAGGAAGGCCTCGTCGGACTCGTGCTCGGCGGCCATCCACGTCTCGGCGGCCTCCTCGACGAGCTTCTTTCCGATGAAGTGCACCCCGGCGTCGAGCTCCGCCACCGTTCCAGAGCCCTCCGGGCGGTCCTGCTGCTTGGCGGTCAGTTCCTCGAAGAGGGTTTCAAAAGTCTTCACGGGTCAACCCTACGGGAGCTTCTTGAGGATGAGGGCGGTCTCGACGGCGGCGGCCATCGCCTCGTAGCCCTTGTCCTCCCTGCTGTTCTCCAGCCCGGCGCGGTCGAGGGCCTGCTGCTCGCTGTCGACGGTCAGCACGCCGAAGCCCACGGGCTTTCCCGCGTCGAGGGCAGCCCGGGTCAGGCCGTCGGTCGCCGCGTTGCAGACGTACTCGAAGTGCGGGGTCCCGCCGCGGATGACGACGCCGAGGGCCACGACCGCGTCATACGTGCGCAGGAGCGCGGCTGTGAGCACGGGCAGCTCGAACGCTCCCGGCGCCCGGTACAGGTCGGGAGTCAGGCCTGCGTCGGCAGCGCCCTTCTGGGCTCCCGCGATGAGGCCGTCCATGACCTGCTGGTGCCACGTTCCCGCAAGGATCGCGACTTTGAGGCCTTTGGCGGCCTCCGCCTGGGCGGTGAGATCTGCAGCGGGTGCGCCGTGCGTTGCCATGAAAACTCCTGATGAAGGGTGAGAGTGCTGTGGGTCAGTCGGTGGGAAGCGCATGATTCATGCGCTGCGCCTTGGTGTCCAGGTAGAAGCGGTTCTCCGGGCGACTCGGCACGATGCACGGGACGGTTCCCGAGACGCGGATGCCGTGGCGCTCCAGCTCTGACTTCTTGGCCGGGTTGTTGGTGATGAGGGTGACGTCGTCGAGCCCCATCGCATGGAGGATGGCAGCCGTGTTGGCGTAGTCCCGCGCATCGGCCGGGAAGCCCAGCTCAAGGTTCGCGTCGACCGTGTCCCTCCCGCTCTCCTGGAGCGAGTAGGCGCGGAGCTTCTCGAAGAGTCCGATGCCGCGTCCCTCGTGGCCGCGGACGTAGACCACCGTTCCGCCCTGGCGCTGGATGAGCTCGAGGGACTGCTCGAGCTGGTCCCCGCAGTCGCAGCGGAAGGAGTGGAAGACGTCTCCGGTGAGGCACTCCGAGTGGACGCGCACGAGGGGAGCCGCGGCCGAGGACTCGCCCTCCGGCGGGGCCACGGTGAGCGTCATGTGCTCCGTCCCGTCCTCCTGGCGCCACCCGCGCGCCTGGAACTCGCCCAGCGGCGTGGGGATGGTCACGGGGTTCGTCTCAGAGACGATCGGGCAGACCGGGGCTTTGCTCGTCGGAGCGCCCGTACGGCGCGGAGTGTTCTCGGTTCGCTCCCGGTACAGGACGAGGTCCTCGATGGAGATGAGCGGGAGGCCGTGCTCCGTCGCAAAGGCGCGCAGGGCGGGCAGGCGCATCATCGTTCCGTCGTCGTGGTTGAGTTCGGCGATGATGGCCACCGGCTCATGGCCGGCCATTTCAGCCAAGTCCACGGAGGCCTCGGTGTGGCCCCTGCGGGCCAGCACGCCGCCGGTCACCGCGCGGAGGGGAAACATGTGCCCAGGGCGCGAAAGGTCTGTGGCCGCCGCTTCCCTGGACGCGAGCAGGCGTGCGGTGAGAGCGCGATCAGCACCGCTGATCCCCGTGTCCGTCCCGATGATCGCATCGCAGGAGACGGTGTAGGCCGTGCCCTTCGGGTCCTCGTTGACGGCCATCATCGGGGGAAGGTTGAGCTGCTCGGCCCGCTCCTCCGGCATGGGGACGCAGACCACCCCCGAGGTGTAGCGGATGAAGAAGCCCATCATCTCGTCCGTGGCCGCACCGGCCGCCGCGACGAGGTCGCCTTCGTTCTCGCGGTCCAGGTCATCGACGACGACGACGACCCCGCCTGCCCGAATGGCCTCGATCGCTGACTCGACCGAGTCGAGCTCGATCTGAGGCTCAGAGGTTGAAGTGGTCATCTAGTCGCGTCCTGTCATAGAGGATTCGGGCGCAGAGGAGTCCCTCTGGGCAAAGGCGAGGAGGCGCTCGGCGTACTTCGAGAGCACGTCCACCTCCAGGTTGACGCGGCCGCCCTCGGTGAGCGTGCCGAGGCCGGTCTCCTCGAGCGTGGCGGGGATGAGGCCAACCTCGAACCAGGGGCTCTCCTCCCCCGGCTCAGAGACGGCGGTGACCGTCAGGGACACGCCGTCGATGGCAATGGAGCCCTTGAGCGCCACGTACCTGGCCAGCGGTGCGGGCAGAGAGAACCTCAGGCTGTCCCACGCCCCCTCGTGCGTCCTGGAGACAAGGTGGCCGACGCCGTCCACGTGTCCCTGGACCACATGGCCGTCGAGGTGACCGCCCGGGGAGACGCAGCGCTCCAGGTTGACGAGATCCTCGGGCTGGCGCTCCCCCGTCGTCGTCAGGCGGAGGGTCTCCCCCATGACGACGGCGCTGATGCGAGCGCCTTCGATCTGCGTGGCCGTCAGGCAGACGCCGTTGACCGCGATCGAGCCGCCCAGGGGCAGCCCTTCGGAGAGTCGGGGCGCTTCGAAGACAACAGTGGCGGCGTCGTTCGCCTCGTCCGGCTCGACGCTGAGAACGCGTCCGCGTTCGGTGATGATTCCAGTGAACATGAGTCTTCCTAGTTTATGCCTGTTGCTTCTGAGAACTCTTCCCTGTCCGCATGTGAAGAGCGAATGAGAAGATCAGGGCCGATCCTGTGAACGTCATCGATGTGCAGCTTTGTTCCCGCAGCCAGGGTCAGGGCAGCGGCCCCGCGGAAGGCCGGGATGCCTCCGGGCAGCAGAAGGGGCGCCTGGTAGTGCCAGTATTCGTCGATAAGACCCGCGTCCCAGAAGGCTCCGAGGATGGTGCCGCCGCCCTCGATCATGACGTGCGCAACGCCCTCGGCCGCCAGCTCGTCCAGGGCTTCGCGGGGGCTCCGTGTCCGCAGGTGGCGGAAGCGACCGTCGGTCCCCCGGATGAGCGCGTCCTCGGGAACGTCCCCCCGGCCCATGACCGCCCGGAGAGGCTGGCGGGCGGCCTCTGCCCCGTCCGGGGTGCGG